>JALSKY010000104.1 GCA_026988585.1 Deltaproteobacteria bacterium | reverse complement strand
CATCCTGGTTCCATATATCCGCTTTCACCTTGAGCCTGACACGATACCGGAATCTGTGGCGATCACTCTCTGTATTCAACACCTTGTCAGGATCACTTGGCTTGGCAAAATCAGCATTCCCGCTGGGGAAAAAATCGCCCTGATATCTTAGGCGCATATCACCCCCCCACCTGAGACGCTCTGCCCAGGATGTCCTGGCAAGCCGGCGGTTGACCTCCTGCACATCCTGCTCCATCTCCTTCTGTCTCTTCTCATCCTTTGCTGTATAGAGACGATAGTCCTCACGAACCCGGGAGACCTCCTTCTGGATAGTGTCCAGATCCTGCTTTATCTGCCGGTTCACCCGATCTGTGACCCTGGCAACATATTCCTCCTCCTTCTCGTCAGGAATTACCATTATTACCTTTTTGCCCGTAGAAGGCTGCTTCCTCCTGCTGAACTGTTCTATGAGCTGTTTTCCCTCATCCTGGCTGATGACCCCTTTCGCCTCCAACAACATGATGAGGGCCTTGACAGGATCATCCTCTACGCTCCCTGCATTTCCTGAGGCCAGGGAGCATGGCACCATTGCCAGCAGCAGAACCGTTACTGCAGCGACCATGCTGAACACAAATCTGCCCGCCATTACCTTTCTCTCCTGTAATCTCTTTTTTTCCAAAAAGTTATCCCTTGGCCCTTATACGAATCTTCATGGACCTTGGCATCTCTGCTGGTGGTGGTTCACTTATCCTTATCCCCTTCAGGGCCCTGGAGACACGGCTGTCAACTGACGGGTCTCCAGATGATCCTATGATCCGGCAATCTGTTATCCTGCCGGTATCATCCAGCCTGACCCTGACCACTACCTGCATCCTCCGTCTCTGTTTGTCCAGTATCTCAAGGATGCGATCCCTGATCTCACTCTCCACGATACTGGCATACCATCCATATTTCCGCAGCAGTGAAGCCCTGCCGAAATTGCTGCCGATGATAGATTTGCCACCCTTTTTAGCCTTCAACCCATAACCGGCAGCCCCTGGCCCGGCATCGGCGTCAAGACCAAGAGTATCGTCAATGGATTCATCCAGATTGGGCTCATCCAGTGGTTCCGGTTCAGGAGGGGGCTCCTCCTTCTTGACTATCTCCTTCTTCTTCTCCACCTTTGGCTTAGGCGGCTCCTCCTTGATCTTGGGCGGAGGTGGAGGTTTCAGCAGGGTGATCTTCTGAACCTTACGCCTCTTGGTCTCCCCACTGCCGAGGAGCTGGCTCATGAGAAATCCCAACAGGGCCAGAATCAGAAGGGCGATACAGATCCCCCCACCTATCATCAGTAACCTGCGATTCTTCTGCTCTTCCTGCTGATTATTGGATTCCGTTGCCATTTTTCTCTTACTGTTTTCCCTGAAGAGATAAGAAGATCACTTGACCAGTGGCTTGGTCACCAGCCCCACCTGGGTGATATCGAGTTGTGACAACAGGTCAAGGACCTCCATTATCCGGTTGTAAACCACCTCTTTATCACCGCTTACCACTACAGGAAGGTTGGGATCTCCTGCCTTGTATTTGCGCAAATAGTCCTCAAGCTGCTGCAGAGTTACAGGATAGGCATCGAGGTATATCTGCCCATCCCTGGTGATACTTATGGCCTTGGTCTTGGGCTTCATCAAACTCACTGCCGTTGATGCTCCTGGAAGATCCACCTTTATCCCCTGGACAGATGCAGTGACCGCTATGACAAAGACCACGAGAAGGGTCCATGCCAGATCCAGGAGCGGCGTCATATTCAGGTCATCCATGGGTTTGTGGGCAAAGAGCTCCCTGTGTCTCATTATTCATCCTCCTCTGCCACCTCTTCCAGGGCAGCAGTCAGGTTCTCCATAAACACAGCCATATCTGTGGACATGTTACTGGTCCGATTGCTCAGATAGTTGTATGCAAAGAGAGAAGGAATTGCCACAATGAGACCTACCACTGTTGTCGCAAGGGCGGATGCAACACCTGGGGCAATGGCCATGATATTCGCTTCTCCTGCCTCAGCCATGGCGGCAAAGGTGTTCATAACCCCCCAAACAGTTCCGAGGAGCCCCATTGCCGGCGCTCCTGCAATGGCCAGGGTAAGGAAGACCAGCCAGGAGGTGATCTCCTTGGAATTGTCAATATATGCCTTCTCCATGGCAGCCCTGACCTTGCTCATAACCTTTTTGGAACTGGCAGGCCCGTTATTTCCGTTCCCGCCATCCATGGCGGAACAGGCCTCTCTGTAGATCCGGAAGAGAGTGGATGAACCGAACTCCACTCCTCTCTTTTTGTAGAGCTGGCAGGGTCTCAGCTCCTTCAAATAAACCTCTATGAACCTCCGGTTATCCTCACTTATCCTCTTGAACAGAAACAGCTTGTAAACAAATATCACACTGCAGCCCATTCCCATCAGGATAAGGGAGACAATGATGATCCAACCATCCAGGGTTACATTTCCGAAGACGATTCTCAGGTAGGTGATGGTATCAGAATCGCTGAACCAGGATCCTCCGCTCTTCTCCTCAGGAGCAAACAGGATGAAACCGCCCCCGTCCGGGCCTTCTGCTGCAAACCTGACCTGTATCCACTCTGCAGGTCTAACCAAGCTGGAGAACCTCACCTCATCCATCTCTCCTGCAAAGAGGTGCTCGCCTGCTCCATCACCGCCAAGAACGATATCCCCGCTCACCTGTGCAGGAACAGGCATATCGATGGAGCCTGCCATCTTACCGTCGAGAAAGAGTATCCCCTTCCCGGCAGGACCCACGGCAACAGAGACCAGGTGCCAGGATTCAGGAGTTATCTGCGCACTCTTGTCAGTAGCATAGGAATTGCCCTCCTGGTCCGTTGCAGAAAGGTAGAGACTGTTTCCTTCTATGCCGAGAACGATACTCTGCCCCTGTTCCTGCCGAGAGAAGATATACCCATCTTCCTGGCCATCT
>JALSKY010000103.1 GCA_026988585.1 Deltaproteobacteria bacterium | reverse complement strand
CAGCCGGTTCTTCTGGCAGGGGGGCAGGCCGTTCACACAGGATGCCACCTGCCTTTTTTCCATCTATGATGATGTCGTTAGGCCACTTGAGAGTCACCCCTTTCAGCCCGAGACAGGAGAGGGTGCGTTGTACTGCTACTCCAGATAATAGGCTGAAAAAGGGAACTGTTTTTTGGTCAAATGGGGGGTGGATGATGAAGCTTGCAAACAGGTGGTGACCTTTGCCTGAAGACCACTGCCTGCCTTTGCTGCCCCTTCCGGATGTCTGCCTAATGGCTAGCACCACCAGCCCTGGATCTTTTAGAAGTTCTTTTCTGGTTAGACAGTAGCTGTTGGTGGAGTCTGTCTCTTCCAACAGGAGAAGGGACCGACCTGCATAGGTCCGGTCCCTTCCAAAGGATCTGATTATCATGGAATGCAAAAGGTCATTTGAGTTTTTTAAGCACAAACAGAAGTTGCCCCTCCTGAACCTGTTCGTTGAGGCTGACTGCTATCTCCTCAATCTGGGCATCGAAAGGCGCAACTACGATATTTTCCATCTTCATGGCCTCTATGTTGGCTATCTCTTCACCCTTGTGGACAATATCTCCAACCTTTACAGTACCGCGATCCGGATTTCCGATGCGCCACACGCTACCATTGATAGGCGCAGGTATCTCACCTTCGCCCTTGGCCATACGGATCTCTTTCTTTTTGGCCCTGGGAGTTTCAATCTCATAGACACGGGTCTTGTTGTTTACCTTCATCACAACAAATATGATACCGTTGTGTTCTGCTCCAACCGAAACCAATTCTATACAGTAAGGCTTGCCCCAAAGTTCAAATTCTACCTTGTCGCCAGGCTTGACCAGGCCATTCCGCCACACGTCTGTTGGGAGTACCAGGGGGGTTTCACCATATTTCTCTCTGAATTCTATGAATGTTATGGCATCCTTGGGATGCATGAGATAGAGGATGAACTCTTCCTCAGTTGGTTCTCTGCCAAGAGTAACACCAAGGTCTCCCTGTATTCTCTCCAGGTCATCGGGTTGCAGGGAGTCAAGAGGGGATTCCTCCTTTCTCTCCTTGATTTTTTCTTCCCACTCATCTCCAAAAGTGCTTCTGTAAACCCATTCATCAGGCCACCCCATAGGCAGTTTACCATAACCTCCAAGAAGAAGATTTCTGAAATCCCCAGGGGCCTTGCGGAACAGTTGGAGCAGTTCCTCCTGCTCTTCAGGTTCCATGGCATCGAACTGCTGTTCTTTATCTTCAACAAACTTGGTTACCAGATCTATTACATGTTGTACTCCGGTCAGACCGTGTTCTTTCTCATAGGAGTTGATTATGCCGCTACATGTAACCCAGGTGATCTGAGAACCTGGAGTGACGTCAAAATATTTGATGATTCTGTTGTACAGGGACATCATTGTGAGGATTGCCGGCATAAGATGTAAAAAACCACCTTTTTCCGCCTGTTCAAAAGAGCTGGGAAAGGCCCCGCCTGGCATCCTGTGCCTGGTTACCTGATGGTCGAATCCCTTGAACGGGCTCTCTGCCCATTCATAGTGGCCTATCCAGTTGCGAACTTCCTGAACAGCCTTTTCAGCCATTTCGTAATTGAGTACAGTTTTTATTCCGTTTTCTTCGAGATAGGCGTGCAGGGAGAGAATTGGCACCTGTCCATAAAACCGGGTCAAGGAATCTTCCTGGGCATCCAGTACCTTGGCACCGGCCTTTGCAGCTGCCAGCAGAGCAGGCATGGCAAGACCGTCTGTGGCATGTCTGTGATACTGTACCACAAGGTCCGGATATTTCTGCTTTATGGCATCTACCAGACTGCTGATTCTGGTTGGGCTCCCAACACCTGCCATATCCTTGATACATAGCACTATTTCATCAGTGCCAGCACAGAGATCGACTATCTCATCCACAACGCTTAGATAGTAGTCGTTGGTGGTCCAGTCCGCCTGTGTGAAAGAGATGGCAGGCTGGAACAATCTTCCGCGTTTCATAACAACTTCTGCAACTGCCCTCATATTCCTGATATCGTTTAGGAATGAGAAACAGCGCCATACATCGATATCTACGTTGTTGACTACATATTCGATCACGTTTCTGGGATATGGCCGATAACCCCAGAGATTGGTCTCCCTGATTAGGGTCTGGAGCATAACACTGGGCATTTTCTCCCGGAATAGCCTGGTTTCCTCAAAGGGATCCTCTTTGCGGTTCATGATGCCAACATGCCAGCGTGCACCACCGTGACACTCGGAACTGAACAGGAGCATATCTTCATAGTATGGGCACAGGGAAGAGAGATCAAAGATGCGATGCCGGTTTTTGAAGTCGGATTGCCCGGCATCCCTCATGCCTGTAGATGTTATGGCAACACCATCCAGCTCCCTGAGAATCTTGACAATCTTTTTAGGGGCCATGCCCGGCCTTATCCAGTCCTTTTTTTTAATCTTTTCAGGCTTCATATTACATCCACTCCCTTGGTCCAAGTGCTGTTACATTTGCGACAAACTCGGCAATTTTCAGTACCTCATCCTGGCTGTCCTTTTCCTTGAACATGGAGATGAGTTCATCCAGATGTTTCTCTATGAATCTTGTGGAAAACTCTCCTCTTTTGAAGGCCTCATGCCTGATGATACTGATTAGAAGAGGGGTTATGGTCTTTACACCCTCTATACGCAGGTTTCTGGAGAGCGAGCGGTCCATCACCCTTATGGCCCCCTCCCGGTTTCGTGAACTGCTGAGAATCAGCATGCTGAGACTGTCATAATAGGGGGGGATATCCGCTCCTTCATAGATGCCGTTGAGTATCCTTACCCCTGGTCCAAGAGGCAGTTGGAGCCTGGTGATCGTGCCAAAGGAGGGGCTGAAGGTCTTTGGGTCTTCAGCATTGATCCGTGCCTCCAATGCCCACCTGTTCATGCGGATCTTGTCCTGTTGCAGCA
>JALSKY010000102.1 GCA_026988585.1 Deltaproteobacteria bacterium | reverse complement strand
AAGGGATTTGCCTCCATCTTCCAGGAGGATATCTATATGCGAAGCACCAGCATCCACTGCGTTTTCAATCAGTTCCTTAAGGGCTGATGCCGGCCGTTCAACCACTTCGCCAGCAGCAATCTGGTTGGCGAGCTCCTGTGAAAACCTCTTTATCCTGCCCATCTACACCTGAATTCCATTCTCAAGCCTCACTATCAACTGTTATGAAGCTCAGCCTTGATCCTCAGTGCCATCTCCATGGTTATCCCTTTCTCACTGGCTATCTCCTCAGGATCAGCCTGTTTTAACCCCTCAAGACTGCCAAAACGTGCAAGCAGTGCCCGCTGACGTACTGGCCCTATCCCTGGAATATGGGAAAGAGGAGACGAAAGCCGCGCCTTGATCCTATTCTTCCTGTTTCTACGGATGCCAAATCTGTGGGCCTCATCCCTCATGGTCTGCAAAAACCGCAAAACAGGGTCATGGACAGGAAGCATAACAGGCTCAGGCTCGTTTGAAAGAAAGATCTTTTCTCCTGTGCCATGCCGATCCTTTGCCAGGGCAATGAATTCACACCGTTTTGCTCCGACAATCCTGTTGACTGCCTGGATGGCAACAGAGAGTTGCCCTCGGCCTCCATCTATTACAAAGAGATCAGGGAGCGGCAACCCCTTTTTCGAACTGTTTCTGATCCTGCGGATGAGAAGCTCCTGGATGGACCCGTAATCGTCAACACCCTGCACATTCCTGATGCGAAAGATACGGTAACCCTCCTTCAGACCCTGGCCATATTCGAACCTTACCAGACTGCCTACAGTAGCTTCTCCTCCAAAGGTGGAGATGTCAATGGTCTCAATGATATTCGGCTCCTTCTGAAGATTGAGGCGGACAGCAAGCAGGGCAGCCAGCTCCCTCCAGCCTTCATCCTTCCTTCTCTGCCTCAGGAACCCCTGCCGGGCGTTATCTTTTGCCCGCTCCAGAAGCACCTTTTTTTTTCCCCGTTTCGGCAGGAGGAGATGCACCCTTGCCCCCCTTCGCTGAGCAAACATCTCCGACAGGCTCTGGATATCCTCAGGCTCCAGATTCAGTAATATCTCTCCAGGAGGGATCAGGTCCTGATAATACTGTCTCAGGAAGAGTGAAAGCACCTGTGAACCAGGCTCTCCCATCCGCCCCACTATTCCAAAAAGGCTGCATCCAGTAACCCTGCCCTGCCTTACACTGAGCACGGCCGCAGTGAAATCGTGTTGGGAACTGGCCTGGATCTGAGAGTCCTCCTGGCCAAGGTTGCTGCCATACAGGGCAACAGCGTCCAGGTTCAGGCGTGAAGGGCCAACCACAGCCTGGGCCTCAACAGTTCTCCTGAGGGCCTTTATCTGATCCCGAATGACAGCAGCCTTCTCGAACTCCAGGGCCTCCGCTGCCCGCGCCATATCCTTTTTCAGCCTGACCACCAGGTCATTGGTTCTCCCCTGGAGAAAGAGCTGCAGATCCTTTACCAACTGCAAGTATTCCTCATGGGATATGAGCCCGCAGCATGGAGCAGAACACCGGTTGATCTGGTAAAGGAGGCATGGGCGACTCCTGGCCTTCATCACATGGTCACTGCATCGACGAAGCCTGAAGGTTGCCCCGAGAAATTGAAGGCTGTTCCTCAATACTGAAGATGAGGTATAGGGACCGAAATAGAGGCTGGAGTCATTCCGCCTTTTTCTCACCATGGAGAGCCTTGGCCATTTGCTGCCAATGCTGAGCCGTAGAAAAGGATAGGCCTTGTCATCCCGAAGCCGAATATTGTAGCGGGGTTTAAGCTGGGATATCAGCTCTGCCTCCAGGATTAGGGCCTCCTTCTCACTATCGGTGACCACCAGCTTCATGGCCCTGGCCCTGGAGAGCATCAGCTTGGTCCTTGCAGGCAGAGATGCAGCAGACCTGAAATAGGATCCCACCCTGTCTCGCAGATTCCTTGCCTTTCCAACATACAGCACGGTGCCGTCCGGCTCCATGAAATGATAGACACCAGGCCTGCACGGGAATAGCCTGATATCCGGCCTCTCCCCTTCAGCAGGGATCTCTATCAAACATTCATGAATCTCCAGGGAATCGCGGGTGTCCACCATATCCTGTCAAACAAGATCACAAGAATATTACTGCAACAATTGCGCCTGCCAGAACCACATAGAGTATATCCACTCCTCTGAGGAGTGCAGCGGTTGCAGCTACTGCAAGCAGAATCCCTGGAATAGTCCAGGAAATAGCGATCACAAAGCTGTAAAGGACCGCTGCGAGAAGCCCGACAAAAGAGGCAAGGACACCTCTCATGACCCGCCTGAACCGGTAATCATCCCGGAGGCGGTGAAATACCGGCGCAGCAAAAAGCAGTATCAGAAAGGATGGCGTGAATATGGCCCAGGAACCCACCAGTGCACCTGCCAATCCGTAAAGTATCAATCCTGCGAAGGTTGCAGTTATCACAATTGGCCCTGGTGTGACCTGTCCCAGGGCGGTCCCGTCCATGAGTACCTTGGCATCCATAAGCCCCCTCTTGTCCACCAGCTCATGAAACATCAGGGGAAGAGAGGCATAGCCACCGCCATAGGCAAAAAAATCGATCTTCATCATCATGACCGCAAACTGGAAAAGCTTGGGCTCAAGAAGGAGCAGGATGGCAAGAATTGCCAAGACTGCAAGGATGCACCATAGGGCAAACCTTACCTCGTTCCTGCTGAAAAACCATGAGAGGTTGAATTTTTCATCCTGGTCTGAATCTGCTTTTACCTCTTGAGGATAAGCCCTGGAATAGAGAAAGATACCGGCCAGACCAGATACTATTATGGCGGCAACAGGACTGTATCCCGCTGCAATTATCCCTGCAGCCACTGCTGCCAGTACCCCGTCCGCCAGCCCTTTCACTATCTTTTTGCCAAAGGATATCAGGGCATTTAGAACAATGGCAACCACAATGACCTTAAGGCCGTTGAAGGCAGAAACAACCATGGAGATATCCATGGCATTCTGATAGATCCAGGTCAATACCAGCATCAACATCATGGCCGGCAGCCCAAATCCAACATAAGCGGCAAGAGACCCAATTCCTCTCCCGGCCCGCAGACCTGCGTAGGCAGCCGCCTGCATTGCAGTGGCCCCGGGTATAGTCTGCACCAGGGCCACACCCTGGCGAAAATCCTTCTCATCCACCCATTGATGCCTTTTGCAGACCAGGTCCTGAATATACTTCACCATGGCCGGTCCCCCGAAGGCAGTACAGCCAAGCCTGAGAAAGGCAAAAAAGAGCCTTATCGCTGATACATTTCCTTCCATAATCCCTCAATCTCCCTGACCATTTCAAGGTCTGCCTCAACTGCCCTGCCTCTCACGGTAAGATAACCTCCAATGAGCATGGCATCCGCCCCGGCCATGAAGGCAACGGGCTGGAGATCCTTAAGAACCGTCTCCCTGCCCCCTGCTATTCTCAGCGCTGCATCAGGATGGATGATTCTCCAGATAGCCACGGTCCTTATGATCTCTGCAACAGGCAACATCCCAATTCCGTAGAGTCTGGTGCCTTTTATTGGCACAAGGATGTTCAGAGGCATGGAGTCCACCTGCAGCCTGGATAGGGTCTCTGCCATGGAGATCCGGTCATGGATATCCTCGCCCATGCCGATTATTCCTCCTGAGCATACCTCCAGACCTGCATCCTGTGCAGCTTGGATTGTGGCTATCCTGTGATGAAACTGGTGCGTGGTGCAGATTCTATGAAAAAATTCCTCAGATGTCTCTATATTATGGTGATAACGGGATACCCCTGCATCCTTAAGCATCTCCAACTGCTCCCTGGATAGTATCCCAAGGGAGCAGCAGACCTCTATATCCAGATTCTCCCTTATTGCAATGACTATGCTGCAGATGTTCTCTACCTGCTCTGTTGACAGCCCCCTACCGCTGGTAACCATGCTGAACCTCTGTGCCCCTGCCTCCTTTGCCCTCCTGGCCTCATCCAAAATCTCTGCCGCAGGCCTGAGGCCATAGGTTTCTATATCACATCTATGACGGGAAGACTGGGCGCAGAAGGCACAATCCTCACTGCACCTGCCGGACCTGGCATTTGAGATGGTGCAAAGGCCAAAATTCATGCCCCTGTGCTGAAACTTCAGCTCAAGGGCCTGGGTTATCAACTCCTGCAGTGGCAGGTCTGCAAGATGGAGATAGTTCTCACTCTTCTTCCCCATCTCATCACCCTCCAACACCGGCTGTCACGTCACGAATGGTATCATAGGTCCTTTCCAGGATATCTTCTATCTGATCTGGTTCAATGCAAAGAGGTGGCATGAGATAGACTACATCTGCCAATGGGCGGAGGATCAGCCCCTTTTCAAGACCAGCAAGATAGACCTGCCATCCCATGCGGAGATCAGGATCATAAGGCCTCTTTTCATCCTTGTCCTGGACAAGCTCAAAGGCGGCAGCCATGCCTATCCCCCTGACATCACCAACATGCTCCAACTCCTGGAATCTTGCGGCCCCATTCTGTAAGCAGGCTGATCTGCCAGGCAGTTTTTCAACTACCTGCTCCTGCTGAAAAACGTCCAGAGAACCAAGTGCAGCAGCTACTCCAAGGGGATTTGCAGTGTAGGTATGTCCATGAAAAAAGGTCTTGCCCTGGCTGTAATCTGCATAAAAGGCGTTGTAGATCTGTTCAGTGGTAACAGTAAGGGCCAGAGGCAGATACCCCCCGGTAAGCCCCTTGGAAAGACAGAGAAAATCAGGCTGGACACCAGCATGTTCAAAGCCAAACATCTTCCCTGTCCGGCCAAACCCGGTGGCCACCTCATCCAGTATGAGATGGATACCATGCTCCCTGCATAGCTTCCCTACCCTTTCAAGATACGGTGCTGGATAGCTTATCATGCCGCCAGCACCTATGAGCATGGGCTCCATGATCATGGCTGCTATGCTCTGACCATGTTCGGAGAAGAGTTCAGCAACAGCATCTGCGCACTGGAGCTGGCACCTTTCCCGATCCTGGCCAAAGGGACACCGGTAACAGTAGGGAGGAGGCACCTTGAACGAATCAAACATAAGGGATGAAAACGGTCCTTCAAAGAAAGGCACTCCGCCCAGGCTGAGGGCACCTATGGTATCTCCATGATACCCCCTTTCAAGAGAGACAAACTTTTCTCTCTCCGGTCGGCCGGTCTGTTTCCAGTACTGAATCGAGATCTTCAGGGCGACCTCATTGGCAGTGGAACCGTTGTCTGAAAAGAAAAACCTGGTAAGTGACTCAGGCAGCAGGGGGAGCAGTCTCTTCACTAACCGTATCGGTCCCTCATGGGTGGCAGCGGCAAAATGGAGCTGCTCAAGCCGATCCATCTGCTCCCGTATCCGTTTTTTGATAACAGGATGGTTGTGTCCGTGGATCACACACCACCATGAAGATATGGTGTCATAATAGCGGTTGCCATCAATATCGTAGAGGAATATCCCCTCTGCCCTGTCTATGAACAGCAGCGGCCTCTCTTCAAAATCCTTCATCTGGGTGTATGGATGCCAGATATGGTTGAAATCAAACTGTAAAAGCTCTGCTGCATCGGATCTTTTCATAATGGTCTATCCAATCCTTTTATCTAAACTGTAAAAAAGCTATCAATCCAAGTGGATGAGTGCCTGAGAAACTCCGGCTGTCTTCTGCATGAGTTCAAGGCTGCCAGGATGGCATGTAAAGAAAAAGACCTGCCGCTCCCGGGCAAGATGGCTGATGGCCCTTGCAGCAGCCTTTTGCCTCTCAGGATCAAAATTCACCAGGATATCATCAAAAATTACCGGTAATCTTTCGCTTCCCAGGTCGTAACTGCTGAGGTAGCCAAGCCTCATTGCAAGATAGAACTGTTCAGCAGTACCCCTGGAGAGCCTTTCCGGTGCAACCCTCACCCCGGTGCTTCCCTTTGCCATAAGGGTCTTTTCCCCAGCAGGGGCCACGATACCGGCCCATCTGCCCGATGTAAGCTCTGCAAATATGGTGGATGCCCTCTGCATAACCTTGGGCTGATGCTCCTCTTCAAACCGTTTTCTTGCAGAGACTATTAGATGTTCTGTAATCTTGTAAACAGCCCATCTTCGTGCCAGCCTGTTCATCTCCTGAAGAACCCCTGCCTCATCCTGCCTGAGCTCTTCGAGACGTTCCTGGTTCTGCAGGTTCAGCAACCTGCTCCTGATATGAGTAATACTCTCCTGAAGCTGCCTGAGCTCTTCTTCCAGCCTGTGAAGTTCAGGCTCAAGGCTGTTCACACGGGCATTGACAGCAGAAAGGCTGTGGCGAGAGAAGAGTTCAGGGAGCCTGTTCTCTTCAACACCAAGCCGGCCTGAGAGGATCTGCTGTATCGTGGCCAGTTCAGACTCTGCACCCCTCTTCTCTCTCTGGAGCCCAAAGACCCTCTGCAGTTGTGCAAGATCATGGAAACCCAACTGTTTGAGGGAGGAAAGGAGTTCCTTCCGGTTACCATGAAGGGTGAAGGCCAAACTCCTGATGATCTGCCTGAACGATGAGAGCTCGGTCTTGAGCCTCTGCAGTTCCTTCCTGGTATCTTCTTCCTTTTGGGCCAGGTTTTCAAGCCAGTGAAACAGCTCAGGGAATTGATCCAGTATTCCAAGATTTATATGGTAAAAACTCTCACCAGATTCATCTGCAGAGAGAGGAACAGGCGGCTCCAGGGAATAGTTTTCAGCTATTTGAAAAAACTCCCTCCTTATAGCCATCAGCTCTCCATAATCTCTTTGAATTGCCTCCATGAGTTCATGGAGCTGCTCCCTGATATTGAGAGCACCCCGCAGATCCTGCACAAACTCCCGGGACGCATCAATGGACACAGATACCCCGGGCAAGGCAGCAGACACAAACTGCTCCCACCTTTGCTGCAGCTTCTCTGCCTCCTGTGCAAGCTGCTCCTCCCTTTTCTGAAGGTCCCTGGCCTTGTTGCAGCACTCCTCCACTCTATCCTCAAGCCTTTGAATCTCGTTTCTCAATCTGAAGAGGGATTGAAACCGTTTTTCCATCCCTGACAACCTCTCCCTGCCATCCTCAAGCACCTGGTCCATCTTTCTGAACAGACCAGCAAATTCATTTTGATCCAGTGTAGAAAAAGAACCAGGCAACATTCCGTCCCCATTCAAAAGAGCTGGCGGGAAATCATCCAACACCTGGCTGAGATCATGGAATATGCCTTCCATCTCCTCTCTTAACTGCAGTTCTATCTGACCTGTCTTCTCATTCAGTTCCTCATTCTGACGCAGTAGTGCTGCCAGCTCAGCAAGTTCTGCCTGTAACAGGGCAATATCCTCTATTTGATGAGTATCTGAGATTCCTGCCCTTGAAAGCATCTCCCGGAACTCTTTCTGCAGTCCAGACAAACTCTGCTGGAGACTTGATATCCTTTCCTTGATAATCGACTGTCTTTCCAGAAGATTTCTGTCCTCCTTCCGAATTCGCTGCATCTCCTGCTTCAGGGCCTCCATTCGAGAGGCAAGCACCTGAAGATCTGTGATCCGCTGCTCCAGCTTGTCAACTTGGGACAAAGAGAGTTCAGCAACCTGCAGGTCCTTGGAACCATCAGCACTATCCTCATGCATAGCAACATGATCTGTAAATAGATATGAACCCAGTTGATCTGCATGCTCTCTTATCTTCTCAGACAGCTGTTGCAGTTCATGTTCCGCCTTTCTGAGCTGCAACTGCAACTTTTCACGGTCCTGCATCTCCAAAGAGAGCATTTTTTGCGTATTACTGATCCCTGAGTTGATTTTTAACATCAAAAATGTAACAGAACCTATGGTTGTTCCGCCGAGAAAGGCCGCTATCCACCAGAAGTATCTCATAATGGCCGCAACACTGTCCGGATAGAAATAATGGAGACTGAAGAGCAGAAGCAGAATTGCGGCAGATATCAGCCCAGTGGCAAGGAACACCCTCTGCTCTGCTCTCAACCCCTTGAGGGAGTGCTGCCTGATTTCCAGGGCACCCTCAGCCTGCTTGAGCTGATGCTGAAGTTGGCTGATCTTCTCCTCCAGATCCCTCTTGGCCTGGAGGTCCTGTTTCAGATGTCTCAAAACTCTTTCAATCCTGGCAGCAACACCCTTTGCACCAGAGCCATCATCTCCCTCAAGTATATCTCTGCCTGTTCTCAAGTGGCCCATGCCATAACGTTCAAGGGCGTCTTCATCCCGATGAAGGAGTTCCCTGAGCTCATCCTTGAGAAGAGAGAACCGCTGAAAGTTGTTCTGCATCTCCTGGTTGAGGGCTGCAGCTGCACTCCTTTCGGACTGGATGGCCTGGGTGGTCTCCTTGAATTTTTGCTGAAGCCCCTTTCCCTCCTGACCAATCAGATGGATAACATTGCGGATTTGACTGGAGCACAGTTGCCCGCCACTATCCTCTGCACCCTGAAGGAGGAGCCCCTTGGATGCCTCATGAATACGGACGGCGAGATCCTCCCTGTCCTGGAGCATTTTTACCAACTCCTGCCTCAAGCTTTCTATCCTGGAACAGCCATTTCGGAACCGTTCCTGGATTGCAGGGTCATAATCCTGGAGTTCTCTCTCAAGGGGCTCTGCCTGTTTTACAACAGTGCAGATGCGCTCCTTCAGGGCTGCCATACTGTTACTGTTCTCCTCCATCAAGGCATGAAGAGTTTCTGCCCTGCGGTTGAGTTCCTCTCTTTCTTCAAGAAAGCCAGCGTGCTCCTGAAAAAAATTGAAATCCAGCCTGAACTCTGCCAATCTCTCTGCGCCAGGGATGGAAAGAGTTGATGAATCCATCTCCTGCAGACCGGCCGCTGGCTGCTCTAACCCCAGTTCATAAATCTTGTTTTTCAAAAAGGTGGCCTGTGCCCTGAATTTCCCCAGGTCTTTACGTAACCTCCCTGCCAGTTCAGAAACCAGTGCAGCCTTTCCCAGAACCGCTTCAGAGTCTGCAAGAAACCCCTCTGGCATAAGGGCACTTCTGACCTCTTCCGCCTCTGCAGCAAGCTCTCTAAAATGTTGGATCCTTTCTGACAGCTCTGATGATAACCTGTCTATCTGCTGCTGAAGCCCAATCAGCGTATCAACATCCTGCTGTTCCAGAACCGGATAATCCCTGTCACCAAGCTCATGCTCAATGGCTGTGATCCGGCTTTGGAGACCAACATACTCTTCCCACCGAGGCCACAGATCAGCAAGGGTCTCAAGGAAGGCGATCCTCTCCCGGATCTTTACGGCATCTTGCTCTCTCTCATGCCGCTCCTGCTCCCTCTCCTTGAGTTCCCTGTCCAGGAGATTGTACTGTTCCAGCCCATCCGCTACCTCTCTGATCTCACCTCTGATCTCCTGGAGCCGTGAAAAAAGCCTGTTCATCTCCTTTTTATGCCCCCTGGGCACAAAGATGGATTCACTCCCATGTTTGAGAAAATTTGCCAGATCAGCAAGCCTTTTGAAATCAACCCCCATTCCAGCACCATAAAGGGCGTTGGCAAGGGAATCATTGGATAGGGCATCGAGACGCATGAGCTCATCCAACCCGAATGCAAATACAGATGAATATAGCTCTATATTGACTCCCCCCAGCAGATGATCCCACTCAGAGGGATCCATGGCTGCGCCATCCGGTGAAAATAGCTGCAACGATTTCCCCTTGCCATGGTGCCGTTCCAATATGATCTCGGGTGCCAAGAGATCCCTTGACTGTTCCAGGAGCAGAGCGATGCGGCCGCCTACAGGCCCCTCTCCACCCCTTGGCAGATGTGGCGCTACAGGCAGCAAACGGACGGCGTCCTTTGCGTTCCGCCTGGGAAATCCAAAAAAAATCGCCTTTATGAAATTCATCAGAGTGGACTTGCCTGCCTCGTTCCGTCCATGCACCAGCACAATATCAGCATGGAGATCATGGAAAGAACGGTGCTCAAAGGGCCCGAACAGATCGATCTCAATGGATTTAATCTTCATGTCAGGATTATTCTCCAGGCTCGTCCTGTTCCAGTTTCCAGGCAGCAAGACCGGCCGCCTTGTCCAGAAGATCTTGCAGTTCAGCCCTGTCAGGGGGATTGAGCAGGGATTTAAATCGCTGATTCTGAAACAGGGGGACCAGTATCCTGTCTAACTCCCTGAAGCCCTCCTCTCCTGAAAGGAGCCTTTCCCTTTCCCGCAGGGCAAATCCCAGGAGATCGTCAACCCGGGCACGGCTCTCAATGTCTATCTCAGGGACTGTCCTGTTTTCCAGAGAGGCAAGGATTACCTTTGAACCTGCACCTTCCAGGGCACTGTTCAGGTCGTCAATGAGCCCCTGCTCAACGGTTGCATCCGCCAGTTGCCCTGCAAGATGAGTATGGCCCAGAAGCCTGATCCTTGCCAGCAGCAAGCTGCCCCCTTCAGCTTCAGAACCAAGGTGTTCCAGCCTCTGAAACAGGGTTTCTTCCAGACTGCTCAGGCTCTCCATGCCGGATATCTCCAGTTCGTCCTGCATAAAGATTCCTCTTGCCAGGGGAAGAAATTCCAGGTTATGAACCGCCCTCCCCTGCACTTCCACCAGATAGCAACCCCGTGGGCCGGTCTCGCTGAAATTTCTTGGCTGAAGAATGCCGGGATATACCACATGAGGCGACTGATGCAGCACTATTGGAGAGTGCACATGACCAAGGGCCCAGTAATCTATCGGCTGGTCAAGGAGATCCTGAAGCTGGCACGGCGCATAGACTGCATGGCCTGGACGCTCTCCCACATTTGTATGCAGCAGTGCAATGCGAAATGGACCATCTGGGTCAGGTGACTCATTACGGTGAAAATTTAGCAGGGAAACAAGGTTGCGCGTCTCAGCCTGTTTCATAAAACTGTGACCATAGATTGAACAGATATGGCTGCCAGCCATGGATATATCAACAGAGCTCCAGCCATCTGCCCGAAACAGATATGCACCTTCAGGCAATTCAATGGCATCAGGCCAGGAACCAAGGGGATCATGGTTGCCGCACACCATGAACACCCCAATATCTTCAGACAGGAGCCGCTTCAACTGTCTGAAAAAGGCAAGGAATGTGGCTGGAGAGGGCTTCTGGCTGTCAAAAATATCACCAGACAGGAGAACGAAGGCAACCCTGCGGCGCAGGGCCTCATCTACCAGATCAGCAAAGGCCCTGGCCGGCAGATCCTTCAGCTCCTTTGCCAGGCCGCTTCTCTTTATGCTGAACCCGTGAAGCGGTGCGCCGAGATGAAGGTCTGAAGCGTGTATGAATGAAAATCTTCTCATAAAACCTCTGGCATTGATGCCAAGCTATGTGATGCCTGCATCAGCCTTATACACTGTTGGCACTGCCCAATGAACTATTGTCAAATCCAGTAGTTGGATCATTACTGGTTCAAGCGGCGATTTGATCAATTTCTGTCACGTTGACACAATCTTTTGAATTTTAACCTACCCATAACCCTGGGTCAGGTGATGGAATCCTCGTACAGGATCGCGTATCTCCTTTTGGTTATTCATTGTCTTTCAACAAAACATCAAAACAGATACGCTGCTTTTTTCAACTCCCCAAACACCAGATTCGAGCATAACTCCTCTCTTGATCTTACTTTTTTTGAAGTGGGCCCTTTTTTTAGACAACAGGTATTGTTCGCCTTTGCTGTATGAGGTAAGCAAAATACAGTGAAAGGAGAACTGGAAATGGCAAGAAGAAAACATAGTCCAATGAAGCATCGAAGGAGAACACCTGTCTGCGTGCGTGCGTGCGGCTCGCCCGCACAGGCAGGCAGGCAACAGGCATACTGAGGCTCTTGGTCTTCGGCACTCTCAAGCGGGGCTACTGGAATCACGACCGGTTCTGCCGGGGCGCAATCAGTATCGAACAGGCCGCCGTTTGGGGCCGGCTTTATCATCTCCCGGCCGGTTTCCCGGCCCTGGAAATACCGGAAAGCAGTATTCTGGCCTTTGGAACCGCTGACCCGCTAACGGATGCCCTAACCCAGCAGCGCATCTCGGCCTATACCATAACCAGCATTGACATGTCTCGTCCATCTGGTGATTGGGACCGTATTCACGGAGAAATCATCACCTCCGCTGCTCCAGATCGCGTCCTCCCACCCATCTACCGCCTCGAAGGCTTCCGCCCCGATGGTCGCAGTATGTACCGTCGTGTTCTGGGCCCAGCATGGACTCAAGCTGTCGTCTGCCTGGCTTGGGTTTACTCCATGGATGTAGGCGCACATGGCCAAAGGCTTGCAGACGGCGTCTGGAATCGGTAATTGACAGATTACCTCGGCTCGTTTCGGCTCAAATCGGCAAATAACGTTTTACATCGCGAGTGGATTCAGTATATTTTCAAGGTGGTTTATTTTGCGGAGATTGTGTCTTCATCCTCCGCTTTGCCTCTGGTGAAAGCGTGGCGTTAATTCAGAAGCACCCAAGGGGATCTGGAAATGGCAGAAATTGAAGACCGCTGGTTATCAGTAGATGAGATATGTAAACACCTCGGTGTCAGTAATGACACCGTTTATAAGTGGATTGGCAAGCACGAGATGCCTGCACACCGGATGGGACGTCTGTGGAAATTCAAGAAAGACGAAGTGGATGAGTGGGTTCGAGAGGGTGGAGCAAGCAGGATAAGTAGCGATGATGGCAAACGCAAAAAAAGATAATCTAACGCGCTTCGGATTCAGCTTTGAGCGAGGCGGCGTGCATTCCTCCCGCACAATGATGTTGGAGGATTTGAAGCTTTTGCTGTCATATGTAGGTGATCCTCATGCAGGAAAGAACGATTATTTTCATGCCATTGAGCACGACAATTGCCTGGGTAAGCGTTCTGGCAAAACCAGAAAGCTCACCGCAAGACACTTAGCCGCCCTTTATACGCTTGATCCTTCTGTTACGCTTTATCGAGCATTGCTTTACTTCTGGGAAAAAGATCCCGACGGCAGGCCGCTCCTGGCGCTGCTATGCGCATATGCGAGAGATTCCATACTTCGTTCGAGCGCTTCTTTTATCCATGCTTTTTCAGAAGGCCAGGTCATCAATCGTGAAGACTTGGAAAAATTTATCGAAAACCAGGAGCCAGGACGTTTCAGTAAAGCCACATTGAAATCGACAGCCCAGAATATCAACTCGACCTGGACCAAGTCCGGTCATCTCAGAGGTCGAGCTAAAAAAATACGCTCGCGGGCCAAGGCGACACCCGGCGCTGCCGCCTATGCTCTGCTCCAGGGATATCTTTCTGGACTGCGCGGTGAATCGCTTTTTTCATCGGAATATGCAGAGCTTCTTGACTGCTCTATTGATCGTACTATCGAGTTGGCTGAAACTGCCTCGCAGCGGGGATGGATCGCTTTCAAGCGGGTGGGATCTGTCATCGAAGTACTATTCCCCAACCTGATAACAGCACAGGAAATGGAGTGGATACGTGAGCAGAATTAAACGGTTGATACATTCTTATGGCAAGTACATATCTATCCCGTGGCGAGAAGACGCCGCCCCTCTCCAGCGCGTCATTTTCTGTGTGTATAACGAAAATGAAGAACTTCGTTTAAGGGCTAAAATTGATGAATTCGAACTCGTAACCAGACAAGCGGGTCATGAATGGGCTGTTTTTGACTTGACGGATTCCTTTGCAAGCTGGCTTGCAGGACAAAGATATGCCGTGAGCTACTTTCAAAAACCTCATCTTCTTGCGACTCTGCTGCCGAAATATTTGACATATATTGTGAGTGAATTTGAAAGATTTCTGGCCGAGCGTGCGGTGGGGGAAGAATCCGTTGTTGCCATAAAGGGTGTGGGATCGCTTTTTGGCTTTTTGAAGGTCAAGGAAGTCATCGATAAGCTGGCACCTCTTGTTTCCGGAAGATTGCTCGTTTTCTTCCCAGGAAGCTATGAGAACAACAACTATCGTCTGCTGGACGGATACGACGGCTGGAATTATCTGGCTGTACCGATTACCGCGGATAAGGAATTTTGACCGAGGGGTTGAACATGAAAAACAGAGACATTTACCTGAAAGATCCAGCCACGCGGAAATTGGTCAACGAAGGGGTGGCCACTGTAAATGATGAAAGAACCACCCACGCCATGGCTGTGCTTCGATATGAGCTGGAGACATTTGTATGTGATGGTCAATATGAAAAGGGAATGGAGCATATTCTCGAGACGTATTTGAAAAATATTGATCAAGCGCAACAGCCGGCGGTGTGGGTTAGCGGGTTCTATGGTTCAGGTAAATCCCACTTGGTTAAAATGCTTCGCGCTCTCTGGGTTGATACGACGTTTGACGATGGTGCAACAGCCCGTGGTATTGCCGAACTACCGCAAAACATCCGTGATCTATTGAAAGAGCTCAGCACACAAGCAAAACGGCATGGAGGACTTCATGCCGCTTCCGGAACACTTGGCGCAGGTGCAAGCGGAAGTGTTCGTCTGGCTCTCCTGCGGATCATTTTTAAGTCAGCTGGTCTTCCTGAACAGTATCCAGTTGCCCGCTTTGTCATGTGGCTGAAAAGTGAAGGTATTTACGACGCCGTGAAAAAACATGTCGAGGAGAGCGGGTATGATTGGCAGGAAGAGCTTGATAATTTTTATGTTGCGGAAGGGCTCCACGATGCATTGGTGAAGCTCAAGCCCAACCTTTTTTCCTCACCAGCAAGCTGTGTAGAAACGCTTAACAATCTTTACCCTTATGTTCAGGATGTTTCGAGCCCCGACATGCTCAAAGCGATCAGACAGGCGTTGACCGTCGATGGCAAGTTTCCATTGACCCTCATTGTACTTGACGAGGTTCAACAATACATCGGTGAGGACAGTCAACGTTCTATTGATGTGCAGGAAGCAGTAGAAGCATGCTCCAAGAATTTCGGTGGCAAACTGCTTTTCATCGGAACAGGACAAACAGCAGTTACCGGCACATCAAACCTGAAAAAACTCGAGGGACGCTTTACGATTCGTGTTGAATTATCGGACGCCGATGTTGATGCGGTCATTCGAAAGGTAATTCTGGCCAAAAAACCAGATGCGATTTCTACGATTGAAAAGATCATGCAAACCAACCTCGGAGAAATATCGCGTCATCTTTCCGGTACTAACATTGGGCACAGCCAGGATGATGTTCAACACTTTGCACATGACTATCCTATTCTCCCTGTACGTCGTCGATTCTGGGAGAATACTCTTCGTGTCCTGGATCAGACCGGCACTGACAGTCAGCTTCGCAATCAGCTCAGCATGATTCACAAGGTCATACAGACCAACCTGGATGCACCAGTTGGACATGTAGTTCCTGCGGATTATCTGTATTTCGATTCAGCCGACAAGCTGTTGCAATCCCGGATTCTTCCTCGAAAAGTCCACGAAAAAACGATGATCTGGAAGGAAGGCACGGACGACGAACGTTTGATGGCCCGTGCATGCGGGTTGGTATTTCTCATCAATAAACTTGCGGGCAGCAACAAGGAAATCGGCATCAAAGCGACTGTCAATACCATTGCCGATTTAATGGTAGAGGATCTATCTCAAGGGAGCAGTGGGTTGCGAAGTAAACTTCCAGCGATTCTGGATAAGTGCGAACTCCTCATGAAGGTTGGCGACGAATATCGCATTCAAACTGAAGAAAGTGCAGCGTGGAATGACGAATTCTTAAGTCAACGGAGCGAACTTGCAAATGAAGCTCATCGAATCGAGGCAGAGCGTGATGATCGAATTCGGCGTAAGTTTGCCGGGCTGGTGAAAAGACTCTCTTTGACCCAAGGCAACTCCAAGGTTCCCCGTGACCTGTACCCAGTGTTTAACTCACAACTCCCCCCTGACAGCGACAAAAAGATCTGCGTATGGGTACGCGACGGATGGAGTATTGATGAAAATTCCGTTCGTGCTGATGCCCGCCAGGCTGGAAACCAGTCTCCCACGATTTTCGTGTTTATCCCGAAACGTTCTGCTGATGACCTGCGTCATCACCTGATCAATTACAAAGCTGCCACCGCCACCCTGGATAAACGCGGTGTTCCAAACACACCGGAAGGAACTGAAGCCCGCTCCGCCATGGAGACAACCAAACAGGCATCTGAAGGGAAGATCGAGGAGCTCTTAAGTGAAGCGTTCTCTGGTGCACGCGTCCTTCAGGGGGGCGGCAGTGAGATCCTTGGCAACAATCTTCAGGAAATGATTCTTGAAGCTGCAGAAAACGCTCTCTCGCGTCTTTATCCTCAGTTCCATATTGCTGACCACCAGGGATGGGACAAAGTTTATGCAAAAGCTAAACAGGGGTCGCCTGATGCCCTGAAGGCTGTAGGCTTTGAGGGCGAACCGGCAAAGAATGGGGTCTGCAAAGCCATCCTGGGGTTTATCGCCGGCGGGAAAAAAGGCTGTGATATACGCGCGCATTTTGAGGCCTCCCCCTTTGGCTGGTCCCGCGATGCTGTCGATGGCGGCCTGCAAGTGCTACTTGTCGCCGGTCTGATACGGGCTCAGGATGAACGTGGTCAGGTTATTGATTCCAGATCACTGGAACGTAAGCAGATTGGTAAGGCTCATTTCAAAGTTGAATCTGCCACAGTAACCACTGCGCAGCGCATTCAGGTACGCAAACTCTTACAAAAAATTGGCTGTCAGGCAAAGCAGGGTGAAGAACTGGCGGTTATTCCTGAATTCCTGCAAAAGATGCAGGAACTGGCCGACCGTGCCGGAGGCGAAGCTCCAAAGCCTGAAAGACCGGATACCACTGCCCTTGATGAACTCCGCCTGACTTCAGGTAATGAACAGATTCTCTCTCTTTACAACCGGCGTGAAGAACTTAAAGCAGCCATCGACAACTGGAATGATCTTGCCCACCGGATTGAAAAACGCTGGCCGGAGTGGGAGAAGCTCAAACGTCTCATAGGCCACGCCGACGGAATCGCCGATGCCGATGGTTTAAGCGCCCAGGTAAAACATATCGAAAAGCAGCGTCTTCTGCTTTCGGAACCCGATCCTGTAGCGCCGCTGATTGCCAGTCTCACCCAGTTGCTTCGCGATGAACTCAATAAACTGAAAGAAGAGTGGGAGCAACAGTGGACCGAAGGGGAAAAACGACTGGAACAGGATGAAAACTGGCAGCAACTGACGCCGGATCAGCGTTACAAACTTCGAGCAAAGCAACAACTGGTTGAAGCAAGCAAGCCGGAATTTTCGCTGGAAAATACGGAAACCATTTTGCAGACGCTCGACAAAATCTCTCTTGCGGCACTGCGGGATCGCATCGCCGCCATGCCCGGGCGATTTGGGCAAGTCATGATGGGCGCTGCGGAGTTGATGGAGCCGGAAGTACAGTTTGTCCGCATTCCTCGCAGAACGCTTAAAACAACAGAAGATGTAGATAGCTGGGTGGAAGATGTAAGGAGGCAACTCCAGGAAGCCTTGGAAAAAGGGCCTGTTGTTATAAACTGAGAGGGAGCAGGTGACAGGGAGCAGGGGGCAGGGTTATGAAATTTGAAGACCTGGATGTCTGGAAGCGATCAGCACGGTTAAGTGCTGAAATATACAAGGAGCTAACTGACTTAAAAGACTTTGGATTCAAGGATCAGATCTGCCGAGCAGGTTTGTCTGTGCCGAGCAATATTGCCGAAGGGATTGAGCGCGGTTCTGATAAAGAAGTTGTTCGTTTTCTGACCATTGCCAAGGGATCGTGCGGTGAACTTCGGACACAAATCTATATTGGCATTGACATCGGCCACATCAGTAAAGATGTTGGTCATCAATGGGTTCAGGAAACAAAAGAAATATCTGCGATGTTGATGGGAATTATCAGGAGGCGCCAGGGATCAGGTAAAAGGAGGCAGGCTTCCGACTTACCTGCTCCCTGTTCCCTGCACCCTGATACCTCCTCGCAGGAGATAGAAAACTGATGCAGCCACTGGAAAAGTCGCTACGTAATAAACTGGAAAAAACGATCAAAGAAGCCCGCGAGGTTGCCGAAGACGCCGCCCGGGCTGTGCTCACACAGCTTGGCGTCGGCGAGGCTTTGCCCTTTTCGCACCTGACCGGAAGTGAACGCGAACTACGCCGTAAATTGCGTGCCCACGGTCGACAGCTCGGCGACCGCCGCGACCCTGAAAACGAGACGCAGGACATTGACCGTCTTGTTGAAGAAGTCGCCTATGAACATTGGCACAGGATGCTCTTTGCCCGTTTTCTCGCTGAGAACAATCTGCTGATGTACCCCGATCCAGACGATCCGGTGCCGATCACCCTTGAAGAATGTGAGGATCTGGCTGCTGACGAAGGGGCAAAAAACGGGTGGGAACTTGCTGCCAGCTTTGCCGCGCAAATGCTGCCGCAGATATTCCGCCTCGATTCTCCTGTGTTTCAGCTCGAACTACCACCGGAACACCAGCAAAAACTCGAGCGTTTGCTCTCAGAACTGCCAACCGAGGTGTTCACTGCATCCGATAGTCTGGGCTGGGTCTATCAGTTCTGGCAAGCCAAGAAAAAGGATGAGGTCAACGCATCGGAAGTAAAAATCGGTGCGCGCGAGCTCCCCGCGGTTACACAGCTCTTTACCGAGCCGTATATGGTCAGCTTCTTGCTCGATAACTCCCTTGGGGCTTGGTGGGTTGCGAAGGTGGCAGGTATCAGGGGGCAGGGAGCAGGTAAAGAACTTCTCCCCGGAGCGCTGCGAAAGTTG
>JALSKY010000101.1 GCA_026988585.1 Deltaproteobacteria bacterium | reverse complement strand
TTCCGCCCGTAATCGCAAAAAAAATGAGTTATACAAGATATGTTCTATCTCTATCAGACTATAATTTAGGATTCCCGGTTATAAGAGAAAGATCGAACAGAAGATCTAACTCAAGAAGACGCCGGTCAAAATGCGTCTGCAATTTTAACCGATTTCCTCCAGAATAAAAGATTTTTTGTAAGGTTTCTGTTAAATATCCTATTGAATTTTGAGCATTCATAGAGTAAAAAGGCAGCTTGCCTAAAAGGCTGGCTCACTGTCGTTTACACAAGGAGGGCATCGTTATGGAAAATATAGAATATGGTTTTGGACAACATCTTATGATGGACGGCTACGGATGCGACCGGGAAAAACTGATGGATCTCGACTTTATCTACGATTTTTTGAGCCGTTATCCAGATGAAATCAACATGACAAAGATAATGCCCCCTTATGTCTTCAAATATTCGGGCAAGGTGCCTGAAGACTGGGGAATATCAGGGTTTGTTCTCATTGCAGAGAGTCATATCAGCATCCATACCTTTCCTGAAAAGCTGTATCTGAGCCTGGATATCTTTTCATGCAAGGAGTTCGATGCAGATGCAGCCATAAAACATATAAAAAAGCTGTTTTCCATTGAAAAATCAGAGATAAAGATGCTGGATCGCGGGCATGAATTCCCGAAAGTCATCAGGAGCGTCCAAAATTTCGTAAAAAACGAAAGATCCCAGATGACCGTTTAGGACGGCCTTGCCCGTGACCACTCTAACTGCAGGCCTGACTCCTTTGACACTCTCTCTGTCAGAAGACTGGATCTGAAGATTCCTGTCCTGGTCAGGCCTTGAATCCATTTATCTCTTCACCGTATGATCAACTTTCTCCAGTTACCCCCTGAATACTCCGGCTATGACAGCTCCAGGTTTGTGGTAATACCTCTGCCATACGATTCCGGCAAAAGCTGGCATGGCGGCGCAGCCCAGGGACCTCTTGCTGTTATTGAGGCATCCACGCAGATGGAATCCTTTGATGAGGAGGTCTCTGTCCAGGGATTTCACCAGGGAATTCACACACTTCCCCTGAATGAACTCCCTGTGGAGCCGGAAAGGATGCTGGCAAGGACTGCCGAACTTGTTGCTCCTGTATTCAAAGATGGCAAAATCCCTATCTGTATAGGAGGCGATCATTCTGTAAGTATCGGCCCGATAGAGGAGGCTGCAAGAAGATATGGCCCACTGGACATCCTGCACCTCGATGCCCATACAGACCTGAGAGACAGTTACCAGGAGAGCCGGCTCTCCCATGCCTGTGCCATCAGAAGGGTTTGGGGATGCGGAAACATAATTCAGGTTGGTATCCGCTCCACCTCCATGGAGGAGGCGCAATTCCTGGAAAAACAGGGCTGCAGCCCCATCTATGCCTCAACATTTATACACCGGACAGAAGAGGCGATATCAACCATTCTGGAGCGGTTCACTGGAAGACCCCTTTATATCACTCTCGATGTTGACTGCCTTGATCCCTCAGAGATGCCTGCAACAGGAACGCCGGAACCAGGCGGTCTGAGCTGGCACCATGTCACTGCAATACTAAGGGCAGCCATTGAGAGGTCTCCTCTGATCGGCATGGACATAGTGGAATTGGCTCCTGTACCAGGAATCCATTTCCCCCAATACACTGCTGCCAGGCTGATCTACAAGGTGATAAACTATCATGCCGTATCCAGCATGCACCATGCTGTAAAAGATTCTCATAAATAACACCAGTTATACCCCAAAAAGAGGAGTTCAAGATGGCAAGGATATTCATAGATAGCAGAAACAACTGCTGAAGCGCACTCTCAGGCGTGGGTTTGCGCCTGAAAAACCCCCTTTTCCCCAGTGGAGGAATCATAGAGGTCCTGGTGCCCGCAGACACCGTTGCCAAGCTGAAAAAGCTGGTAGCCCTGAAAAAGGGGAAGATCCTTGAGATGGAAGATCATCAGGATCATGTGCGGATGGTGATCCAGAAATAAACAGGCTTCATAAACCAGCAACATGATATGAAACCGGAAGCCCCTTACCGTGGAGATCTATTGCGTCCTGTAACCATTGGAGAGCTGCGGATCCCTGAAAACCTCTTCCTGGCACCTCTTGCCAGCATTACAGACTACCCCTTCAGGACCATCTGCCAAAGATTCGGGGCAGACCTCACAGTAAGCGAGATGATTTCATCCCAGGCCCTTATAAGAGACAACAAACGATCCCACAAGATGGCCTCTACATGCCAGGCAGAATACCCGCTGTCCGTCCAGATAAGCGGAAGCGATCCGGAAGTAATGGCACGGGCCGCTGCCATGGCGCAGGAACTCGGTGCTGCCATAGTGGACATAAACATGGGCTGCCCCCAGAAAAAGGTAGTAAAGACAGGGGCTGGATCAGCCCTCATGAAGGACCTGGATCTGGCAGAAAGAATAATCCAGAAAGTTACTGCCTCTGTGTCGGTTCCTGTCACGGTGAAGATGCGCCTTGGCTGGGATCACAGCTCCATAAATGCTCCAGAGCTGGCAAAACGGGCAGAGGCAGCCGGAGTTGCTCTGGTCACGGTCCATGGGCGGACCCGCAGCGAGATGTTTTCAGGCCGTGCAGACTGGCAGGCAGTAAGGACAGTTAAAGAGGCAGTTAAAATCCCTGTGATAGTAAACGGAGACATCTGCTCTCCTGGCACCTTCTGCCAGGCCTTGGAGGACTCCAGGGCAGATGGCGCCATGATCGGCCGGGCCGCCCTTGGAAGACCCTGGATATTCCGCGAGATAAAGCTTGCTGCTGAAGGTAGAACATGGAACGGCCCTCAGCCCCAGGAGAACATGGATGTTATCATGGACCACTTGAAACTCATGGAGGAGTTTTACCAAGAGCCGGTGGCTACATGGATGGCCCGAAAACACCTTGCCTGGTACACCAAGGGCCTGAAACACTCAGCACGGTTCAGGGATGCAGT
>JALSKY010000100.1 GCA_026988585.1 Deltaproteobacteria bacterium | reverse complement strand
GTGCTGTTCGATGTCAACTCCTCTACACTAAAGCCTGGTGCATATTCCGAGATCGACAGGGTAGCCAGGGTACTGGCGCAATATCCACAGACCCGGATCAGGGTGGAGGGACATACAGACAGTACCGGCTCTGAGGAGTACAACCTCAGACTCTCCGAGAGAAGGGCTGAAGCAGTCAAAAATGCCCTGGTCTCAAGAGGCGTATCTCCTGACAGGGTAACGGTGATAGGTTATGGAGAATCCAGGCCGAGGGCTGGAAATGATACTGCAGCAGGGAGACAGATGAACAGACGGGTGGAAATCTATATAGAACCCATGCAGTAATCAAACATCACTGAATAAGAAGAGACTGAGCCCCTGATTCTTCCCGGCCTGCTGCCGAGGATCGGAGCAGGGGCCTTTTATTCTGATACCGTCTGCAGAGTTAAAGGATCCGTCATCCAGACCGTTCAGCCAGCCCTCCCTTGATTCAGCTCTCCAAACCTCTTCAAATCCTGAGTATCGTACTTATTTTTTATAACAGAAGGAGATATTAAATCTCTCATTTCTACTTTCAGAAAACCAGGAGGATTACGAGATGGCAAAGATCCTGGATATTCCTGAACTGAGAGAGAAAAGATTTGTTTTTGGAGACCGCCGGGATGGCGGCCGCATACTTGCTGAAATGATGGAACCTTACTTCTCCGGCCGGAGGGATCTTATGGTGCTCGGGATTCCCTCCGGCGGTGTGCCCGTTGCCATAGAGATATCCAGGAAACTATCCCTCCCCATGGACCTGTTTATTGCCAGAAAGATTCCGGTGCCAGGAAATCCGGAGGCAGGGGTGGGGGCACTGACCCTTTCCGGGGAGATATTTCTAAACCAGGAGATGATCAGATATCTCAGCCTGACTCAGGAAGATATTGAAGCAGAAGTCCAGAAGGTAATGAGGGAACTCATGAAGAGAAACCAGATGTTCAGGCAGGGCAAACCAGAACCCGACCTCAAGGGAAAACGTGTAATAGTGGCAGACGATGGCCTTGCTTCAGGATTTACCATGCTGGCAGCCCTGAAGACCTTAAAACAACAGGGAGCCAAGGAACTGGTTGTGGCAGTACCCACCGGCTCCGGCTCGGCCATTCAGAGAATTGCCACAGAATGCGACTATATAATCTGCCCCAACATCAGAACAGGGCCATATTTTGCAGTAGCAGAGGCATATCGTGAGTGGTACGACCTTGAGCCTTCAGATGTACAGGCCCTACTGCAAGAAAAGAGAGCGGATGGATGCAGCAGGAAATCGACCTGACCACCTGATGAAAAATCTGATTACCTGCCTGAAAGAGAGATAAGAGGATTCCATTTCAACCATTCATCCCTGGGTTCTCTATAAAGCTGAAAATGATGCCCGGCCCTGACCTGCGAGCCCATTTTTTCTCCGTCTGGAGTAGCAAGAGATATGCCCCCACCCACAATGGCCTCCATGGATTCAGTCCTGACCTTGATGCCGGAAAAGAGTCCGGCATCTATCTTGATTCCACTCACGTTCCAGAACCGTGTACCTCTCCTGATCAAGGGAGCAAATGGCTGTTTAATATCGAGATGGATAAACACCTTTCTTGAGTCTGGAGACAGTTCATAGCCGGCCACCTGACCTACCCTGATCTGTCGATAATATACAGGTGAGCCAATTGTGAGAGAGCCCAAGGATTGGGATTCCACCACCACGTGAAGGCCTGTAATCTGAACCGGTATCGGCGGAGGATCTGAACGGCCAACCAGCTCTGTTACAGGAAATCCCTTGCCAGGTCTTACAGCTATATATGGCCCGGTTATCAATGTCTCCGGATTTCTTACACGGCTAAGGCTAAGTATCGGCTTTACTACCCATATATCAGCATCATCGGTAAAGATAGAGGCAAACTCCTTGATAATCCTGGCCTTTACCAACATACCCTTGTTCATGCCCAAAGCCTCTACATGACTAACCGTGCCGATCTTGACCCCACTTGCAGTGATCTTGGCATTTTCGCTCAACCCTTCAGCAGCAGGAAAACGGATGGTGATTTCTACCTGTTCGGGTTCCAATGCACTCTGTTTATCCTGATACAACCTGAAGACAGGCCATTTTTTCATGACACTCCGTTGAGTAGTACTCTGCGCAACAGGAGGATTATAGAGTACAATGCCGCCTGCCAAAACAGTAGCCAGAGGACCGGACTGAAAATCAATCCCGCTCCTGATACTCCCCTTGAGGCGCACTCCGCTATTGATAAAAAACTTAGAGCTGGGCCTAACCAGACTGATGAAATCATCTTCGATGAAGGCCTCGATTACTATCTGGTCTCTCATAGGAACCAGAGTAAGCCCCATCACCTCTCCTATCCGAAAATTCTTGTAATATATGCCACTGCCCTCTCCTACAGAGACAGGAAAATCTGCAGAAAATTTTATAAATCTGCATCCCTTTTTGAGAGCAGGATTTTTTCTTATGGCCGTGGAATAATTGTCATATAGGGTGAAGGTCGTTCCCTCAGGAGCAGGTTTCAACCCCTTTTTATAGAGTTTTTCAGGAAAATCGAAATTGATGCCACCTGCCAGCAAGGCACCAATTCCATCGGCCTTTACCTTCAATGTTGCCGGAGTCAGTTTGATATCCAGGCCGCTGTAGTTCCAAAAGACACAGTTACTGTTGATGAGATGGGCAAAATCCTCATATATCACCACCACAAGCTCTACCTTCTTGTCCGGTCTCAGATGATAACTCTGCACTTCGCCCACAGTGATATGTTTGAAGATCACAGGAGATCCCGGCTGCAATGAGAAGAGGTCCCGGCCTATCAACCTGTATTTTACCCCTCCCTTTAGGATCTCCTTTGAATTTGTTCCCTGGGCAGTAAATTCATGACAGGGTTTCCCCTCTCCAGGAACCAGGGTGATATAAGGGCCAGAAACGAGAGTACCAAGATTCTGAACACCTCCTGCAGCC
>JALSKY010000099.1 GCA_026988585.1 Deltaproteobacteria bacterium | reverse complement strand
TGATCAGGGGCAATTTCCCAAAGAAATCCCCCCTTTCCTTGGGAAATTGCCCCTGATCAGGGAAGTCCCCCTGCAGGGATAAAGTTTTCCTAAACTATACTATAAAAATGAGAAGTCAAGCAGTTACTTGAAAATTTCGGTTGGGAATCTCGAAACTATGGGTGAATCAGATTCCGTACCTATCGAGGAGTCTGGCAAGGGCTTCAAAGGATGGCAATACCTTCTCCCTGTCATGGGCCTCAATGGTAATCACCGGATGGATATCCCTGTCGGCGAGCCAGGCAAACAGATAATCAAAATCACCCTTGCCCTCACCAATGGCAAGATGTTCATCAGTACCGCCATGGTTGTCGTGGAGATGTAGATGACCTGTTCTCAACCCAACGGCATCCAGCCATTCCGAAAGCGATGTTTGGGAAAACGCCATCACATGGCCTATATCCAGACAGAATCCCAGGTTGGAGATCTCATCAAAACAGGAAAATATCTCCTGGTGCAGTGCAGGACCTTTTTCAAAGACATTCTCGATCATCAGGCTTATTCCAGCATCAGTCGCATGCTGTACAACTGTTTTCATGGAGGCGATAAAATTCTCAAGCCAGACCTGCCTGATCTCCCCAAAGACCAGAGGGACAAAACCGGTATGGATCACCACATTGGTTGCCCTGAACAGCACGGCAATATCTATGGCATCACCGATCCGGTTGACACAGACCTGCCGGATGACAGGATCAAAGGCCCCAAGAGAGATATCTATAAAAGGTGCATGTACAGAGCAGCGCAGTCCTGCCTGTTTGAACCTCTCAGAAACCTGATAAAAGCTGTAAAAGGGGAAACGGGACAATATATCACCGTTGAGACCGATCTCCAGATTTATTCCCATCTCTATGGCAAGATCCAGATACCCCTTGTCCATGAGCATATCAAAAGGGCATGCCACAAAGGCCCTCTTTTTAACATCATCCATCTCCATAACCTGCCTCCTTTACCAGCCTGCAGACATCTTCCCAAAGGGCCTCTCTGCTGAATCCTGGACAATCACCCCTTATGGCCTCCCATGCCTGCTCATCCTGTAATATGCTTGGATGAAGAGGCCATCTCCTGCAGTGAAACGGTTTTACCGGATGAATCCTGCAGAGTCCGTCATCTCCGTAGAAGATGCAGTGTCCCTGCACAATCTTCATCCCAGTATAACCGTCACGCTGGACCAGGTAGTCACGATGCAGTTCATCAAGGCTGATCCCGAGATATTCAGCCATGACCTCCTGCTCATGGACAGAGACAGATACGGTAACATCCCCGTGACAGCAGTGCCCGCACTGTATACACCTGAAAACCGGTTCCATCGTCATGAAATTATTCCTGTTTCCGTTTTCAAGAGGCCTTCCGCCACACGCCAGGGCCTCTATCTCTCTTCATACGGGATGGGATCATCCAGCCCTGCCTCCCGGAACCCCTTCAGTCTGAGAAGGCAGGAATCACACCGGCCACACGCCAGCTCGCTGTTCTGATAACAGGACCAGCTCAGATGCAACGGGGCACCCAGCCTTATGCCGGTCTCCACCACTTCCCGCTTGCTCATGCTGAGAAGCGGCGTATGGATGGTGATCCGGGTCTCGGGACGGGTCCCAACCTCTATCAACCTGTTATAGGCCCTGAAATACTCCTCCCTGCAATCTGGATAGCCTGAGCTGTCCACTTCGGTGGCCCCGATATATATCCGCTCGGCCCCTATGACCTCTGCCCAGGAGACTGCAATGGCAATGATATGTGTATTTCTGAACGGGACATAGGTAATCGGTATTTCACTGCCGGCACTGCTGTTGAGAACGGAGTTCTCAGGAAGCGATAGAGATGGATCTGTCAGGGCAGATCCCCCAATCTCACTGAGATAGGATATATCTGCCACCAGCAGCCTGCTGACACCGTAAAACTCTGCTATGCGGTGAAATGCCTCCAGTTCCCTTTTCTCGGTCCTCTGGCCATAATTCAGGTGCAAAAAGGCGAGATCACACTCCTCTGCCGCTATTGCCGCAGAGACACAACTGTCAAGACCTCCGCTGACAAGAGATATTGCGAGAGGTCTTGATGGACCTTTCTCCGCACCCTTTCCCCACCTGTTATGATTATGATCATTCTGTGCCATGAAAAAATGCCTGTTTCAGCCCTGATTCTGATGTCTGATAATAGATGGGCATATTATGCTACAGATGACAATAGATGACAATAATGGCAACAGGTTTCATGGGACGAGGATCCTGCCACATGAAAAGATATGGATTTTACTCTCCTCTGACAGGCTTCTCTCTCCTGTAGGCCATATCCCTGCGCATTGCCTGGTTGATCAGCAACTCAGCATTTCCCTTGCTGAGCCCCAGGATCTGTCTCTCCTCTTCAAGCTGTTTAAGTTCCTGTGCAGAGAGCGTTCCATCATCCTCCAGCATATGCTCCACATCCATGAGAAACCGTTCCCGTCTTATCCTCAACTGCTCAGTAAACCCTGATGCTATTATACCTGCAGGCAGAGAGACCAAACCTACTCCTGCCAGGGTAACCAACATTGCAAAGATGCGCCCTTCAACGGTAACAGGGGTCACATCTCCATAGCCAACAGTAGTAAGAGTTACCATTGCCCACCACATGGCCCTGGGTACCGAACCAAAGGCATCAGGCTGCACATCCTTTTCAAACAGATAGATACCAACTGCTGCGAACATAAGAATGGTGAACATCAGCATCACCGCAACCAGCAGGGATTCTGCCTCCTCTCTGAGCAGATCTGCCAGCAGGTGAAAGGCCATGGAATATCTTGCCAGTTTGGCCAACCGGAACAGTTGCAGAAGAACAAACTGGGGCGACTGGGCCATACCTGAAAGAACCAGAAAAAAAGGCAGAAAAGAGAGGAGATCTGCCAAGCCCAAGGGGGACAGGATGTACCTCGGAGCCACAGAGATCCCTTCCCTGGTCATGCT
>JALSKY010000098.1 GCA_026988585.1 Deltaproteobacteria bacterium | reverse complement strand
ATACCCCCTGGGAAATAGGGAGGCCTGATTTTAATCTAGTGAATATTGTTGAATCACTGCCTTTGAGGCCATGCAGAGCCATGGATATTGGTTGTGGTACAGGTGATAACGCCATCTGGCTTGCAAGACGCGGTTTTGATACAACAGGTATTGACCTGTCTGAGTTGGCTATTGATAAGGCCAGATCCAAGGCCAAAGATTCAGGAGTGTTATGCAGATTTGCTGTAGCAGATTTTCTGAAAGATGAGATAGCAGGCGGCCCATACGGTTTTATTTTTGACAGGGGCTGTTTTCACTCCTTCGATTCTGCAGCAAACAGAGAGAGGTTTGCGTTTCGGGTTGCCTCTCTTTTAGAAGATGGAGGATTCTGGATTAGTCTTATAGGGAACGCAGATGAACCAACCGATAAAAGGATTGGACCGCCAAGACGGACTGCAAGGGATATAGTGAACGCTGTAGAACCATTTTTTGAGATACTCTCTCTGACATCGGGTCATTTCGATTCTGACAGGCTTGTTCCGCCCAGGGCATGGATCTGTCTTATGAAAAAGAGGTAAAACACTCCTAATTGACAGGGTGTATCATGAGCAACGGTGAAATTTTATTAAGTTGATGGGTATATTGGGACTGTACCGCATGATGTATGATTTTTTTTGCAGTTCTAATTTTCTTCTTACAACTATATCACTGGTAAAGGTCTTAAAGGGTATTGATCATATATTTGATAAACAGGAGGAGCCGTTATGGAATGCAAGAAGGAAAAAAATCTCAAAAATTGCAACTGTACCTATGAACCATGTCCTCGAAAGGGAATATGCTGCGAGTGTCTCAGTTATCACCTGAAGATGAGACAGCTTCCAGGATGCTGTTTTCCAGATGATGCTGAGAGGACATGGGACAGAAGCTTTGAGCATTTTGCAAAACTGGTAACCAGCGGAAAGGTTTGACAGAACACCCAAAATAGAAGGGCCATTTCAGGTTTCACGTGAAACAGAACATGGCCCTTTTTTCAGGTTTAAAAGAGAAAAGGGCAGAAAGAATAGATCAGCATTCAGCCCTGTCCAGGCATGCGTCTTTCAGTTCTCTTATGGCCTGCCTGTAATCCGGTTTATTGAATACTGCAGAACCTGCCACGCAGATATCAGCACCGGCAGAGACCACATCCCTGATAGTGTCAATGTTCACCCCTCCATCTACCTCTATCACTGTATTCAGACCTGAAGAGATGACCATCTCTTTCAGTTTTTCGATCTTTCGCAATGCAGATGTAATGAAACCCTGACCACCAAATCCAGGATTGACGCTCATCAACAGGACCATGTCCATTTCTTCTATGACATATTCTATGGTATCGAGAGGAGTAGCAGGGTTAAGGACTGCACCGGCCTTGATACCCAGTGATTTTATGGTCTGTATCGTGCGGTGAAGATGGGTGCATGCCTCAACGTGGACTGTGATAATATCTGCTCCTGCTTCGGCAAACTCTTGAATATAGTTGTCTGGTTGGACTATCATCAGATGAACATCGAGAGGCAGCCTTGTAACTGGCCTGATCGCCTTCACCACCAGTGGTCCAATGGTGATGTTGGGAACGAACCGGCCATCCATTACATCCACATGGATCATATCTGCTCCGGCCTGGTCTACTGCCTCTATCTCCTTGCCGAGCATTGAAAAATCGGCTGACAATATGGAAGGGGCTATCTGTACTTTCATGCGAAAAGTTTATAGCCTAAAAATGGAAAAAAATAAACAGGGGGATAGTTATGGAAACAAAAATTTCTGACAAGATGGTTGGATTCATGGAAAGATCCAGCTGGATACGCAAGATGTTTGAGCAGGGCGCTAAACTCAAGGCCCAATATGGGGCAGACAGGGTTTGTGACTTCAGTCTTGGAAATCCGGATCTTTCGCCTCCAGAAGAGTTTTATTCCGCCCTTGAGAGGTGGGCCATGGACAGGACCCCTGGCATCCACTCATATATGCCCAATGCAGGCTATCCTGAAGTAAGGCAGAAGATAGCAGAAGAGGTTGAGCAGGCCCACATGGTGCTTCCGTTAGTGGAGGATGTGATAATGACTGTTGGGGCAGCTGGAGGACTCAACATCATTTTCAAGGCCCTGCTAAATCCAGGGGATGAAGTGATAGTTCCGCGGCCGTTTTTTGTTGAATACGGATTTTATGTGGATAATCATGGCGGGGTGCTGAGGCCTGTGGACTGCAAGAGGGATTTTTCCCTGGATCTCAAGGCAATAGAATCTGCCATAACAGAAAAGACCAAGGCAGTGCTTATAAATTCTCCGAACAATCCGTCAGGAGTGATATATGATGAGGATTCCATAAAGGAACTTGCCACTCTTTTGACAAGGGCATCGGAAAAGGCAGGACAGAACATATTTCTCATCTCGGACGAACCATATCGAAAACTGGTGTTTTCCGGCGCTACTGTTCCCCCTTTGATGAAACACTATAGGAATACCATAGTAACCACCTCCTTTTCCAAGGATCTCTCCATTCCTGGTGAGAGAATAGGTTATGTGGCCCTTCATCCTGAAGCCCAGGGCAGAGAGATGATCCAGGGGGCAATGACCCTTGCCAACAGGATCCTTGGATTTGTAAATGCACCCGCACTGATGCAGAGGGTAGTTGGTGATTCACTCCATGCAAAGGTTGACTGCAGTGTCTATGAGCGGAGAAGGGATCTCTTTGCTGAGATACTTTCAGATGCAGGACTTGAATTTACCATGCCCAAGGGTGCATTCTATTTCTTTCCTGTCTCTCCCATCCCTGACGACACTGAGTTTGTGAGAATGTTACAGGAAGAGCTTATTCTTGCAGTTCCTGGAACAGGATTTGGTCTGCCTGGCCATTTCAGGCTGGCCTTCTGTGTGGATGATGCGGTGATAGAGAGATCCAGAGATGGATTTAAACGGGTCATGGAGAGGCTGTGATACCGGATAGCAGTGCATATTG
>JALSKY010000097.1 GCA_026988585.1 Deltaproteobacteria bacterium | reverse complement strand
CAGGCCGGGCCTGCTGCTGAACCCTGCAACCAGTGTTCCCTATGCAACCAGATTACAAATGGCACTGCAGTTGATATCAATGAGATAGATGGTGCCTCAAACAGGGGAATCGACGAGATAAGGCAGCTCAGGGAGGGTATCCAGTTCCAGCCTGTGCAGGCCAGGTATCGGGTCTATATCATAGATGAGGTCCATATGCTCACCAGGGAGGCGTTCAATGCGATGCTCAAGACCCTGGAAGAGCCGCCCCCGCATGCCTTTTTCATAATGGCCACAACCGAGCCGCGCAAGGTGCCGGAGACCATCCACTCCAGGTGTCAGCACTATGAATTTCGGCGTGTCTCCACAGGCAGGCTCTCTGCCTTTCTGCAGGAGATAGTCGAAAAGGAGGGGCTTGGCCTATCTTCAGAGGCAGTTCGGCTTATTGCAACGGAGGCTGGCGGCAGTGTCAGGGACAGCCTGAGCCTGATGGATCAGGTGGCAGCCTTTGGCGCCAGCGATATAGATGATGTGTGCCGTGTTCTTGGGCTGGTTTCCTCCAGGGTTCTGAGAAGGTTTGCATCACTGCTCTTTGCCAGAGACGTTGCCGGGGTGCTGGACCTGGTTGCGGAAATCCATTCCAGCGGCACAGACATTCCCCGTTTTGTATCAGACCTTTCCCGTTTTTTACGGGATCTCTCTGTAATAAGGAGGCTTGGGGCCAGTTCCTCTTCCTCTTTGGTCGAGATGGATCCTGAAGAGATTCTTTCCCTTGAGAAGGAGTTTTCATCACTCTCCTTTCCCATGGTTCTTGAGGCCTTAAATATGGTGATGGATGCCACGGATCAAATTCATCGCAGCCATGACCAGAAATTGGCACTGGAACTCCTGTCCATGAGGCTTTGCTCTCTTGCAGAGATGGATGATCTGGATACACTCCTTGCCAAGGTGGCTGAGGCCCTGGAAAAGGGTGGCCTATCCCGTGACGCTATCAGTAGCAACAAAGCCCTTGGAAAAGATCCGGTTCAGCCTGACACCGCTCTGCCTGAAGGGGCTGGAGCCCTTAGAGAGAAGGTGCAGCGGATTTCGTGTGAAGATGATTCTGGAAAATCTGCACAGGGCAGTCGCCAGGACCATGCCCTGAAGCCTCATAAAAGGCCGTCTGTAGCCACGGCAGGAAAATCCGCCAGGCCGTCAGGCCGAACCGGTGCAGATCTGATGGACCGGCCTGGCCACACAGATGATAAGGGAGGTGCCGGAAAGAGTGATCCTTCAAAGGGGGAGCAGGCTGCAGGGGAGACAGAAGCCATCTCTTCAAGCTCCATTTCAAGAAAGGATTGGGAAGGTTTTCTCCGCTGGGCCATGGAAAGACGTCCCAGCCTTGTTTCCGCCCTGGAGCAGGCAGACCATGTCTCCCTTAAGGAAAAAAACTCCGTTCTGATCTCCTGTTCAGGTCTATGTCATGATATCCTTGCGGATTCCGGAAATCTTGCCCTTTTAAATCGTCTGTTTTCCGAATATCTTGGCCGGAGCTGTACCATCAGGATGAAGTCAGCCCAGGCTGATACTGCCGGGTTGCCTGAGAATCAGGAGGATGCAAAGACCAAAGGGGCCAGCAATCAGGCTGGGAAGGCGCAGAACAGGGGTTTTGCTATCAGCAAGAGGGAAAGGGTGATAAATGCCCCTCTTGTCCAGGATGCGCTGGAGCTTTTCCAGGCACGGATCAGCGGCGTGACCCTTTATAATAATCGTAAAAACAGAAAATCAACCAGATAAGGAGTGTAGAGATGAACCCTAATATCAAGGAGATGATGCGGCAGGCCCAGATGCTTCAGAAGAGGATGGAAAAGGCCAAGGATGAGCTTGCCAGAAAGACCGTGGAGGTCAGTGTTGGCGGTGGTATGGTCAAGGCTGTTGCCAATGGAAAACCTGAGATTGTCTCACTGGTCATAGAGAAAGAGGTGGTGGACCCTGAAGACGTGGATATGCTCCAGGACCTGGTGTTGGCAGCAGTCAATGAGGCACTAACCCGGGCCCAGGAGATGATAGATTCCGAGATGGCGAAGCTGACTGGCGGTCTCAAGATGCCGGGGATGTTCTGAAAATGGCATCCACAGGTTTGCCTCCTGCCCTTGCCCGCCTGGTCAGGGATCTCTGCATGTTGCCAGGTATTGGTGAAAAGAGTGCAACAAGGCTTGCGCTCCATATCTTGCGCTGGCCCCGGGCTAAGGCCACGGAACTGGCTGAATCCATCGCTTCTCTGCATGAGGCAATAGGTATCTGTTCAGAGTGTTACACCTTTTCTGAGCAGGATCCCTGCCCAATCTGTAATGACCAGAAGAGGGACAGGTCTGTTCTCTGTGTTGTGGAGGAGCCTGGAGATGTTATCGCCATTGAGAAGGCAGGATGTTTTCGGGGCCTATATCATGTACTTCAGGGAGTGCTTGCTCCTGCAGATGGTATTGGACCGGATGAGCTCAAGATTGCTGAGCTTGTGAGGCGTGTTCAGGGCCGGAAGATTCAGGAGATAATAATTGCCACTAGCAGCACTGCCCAGGGAGAGGCTACCGCAGCCTATCTCACTGAGATATTAAGACCCCTTGATCTTCAAATTACCCGTATTGCCTGTGGTATCCCCATGGGAATGGATCTGAAATATGCTGATGCCCAGACACTCAAGAGGGCACTGGAGTCGAGAACAACCTATTGATTCCGCCTGTTGATGCTGGCAGATCAACTGAACAGCATTTTTTGCCGGGCCTGGTACATCTAGTACAGATTAAGGAGTTTCTTCGGGGGGTTGAGATTTTTATGATTTTTTATAGTTGGCGGAAGCGCATGGGAATCGAACCCACCCACGAGGCTTCTCACCCCGTGCACCGGATTTGAAGTCCGGGAGGGCCACCAGTGCCCTTTCCGCTTCCGCAGCCGGCATTCTGATCTGATCGCCAGGGATTCCATGGTGGTATTATAACCCCGGTTCTCTGTCAGCAGCGGAAACCTTTTACTACAGTATCAGATTTTTTTC
>JALSKY010000096.1 GCA_026988585.1 Deltaproteobacteria bacterium | reverse complement strand
GGAACTATCTTAATCAGTGGCATCTGTATGAGGATGTGAGCTATGTGGTGGTGGAGGCGGGAGTACACACCTTGCCGGATGGATCCATCTGGGAGGCAGGCACACTGAAACTGTCCGGCAACAACAAGTGGGTGAAGAAGGAGCTGGATTCTGTATTTGCCCAACCGCCCATGATCTTTGTCTCCATGCAGACAATGAACGATGAACTTCCGGCCGCCTTGAGATTAAAATATGTTGATAATGAGAGCTTCAACATCAGTATGCAACTGGAAGAGGCCCTTTGGGAAAAGGCTGAGCATGGAGAGGAAACAGTTGGCTACCTCGCCACGGAACAGTCACCCTCAACCGGTGATATGATCTGGTCACTGAAGAATGATCACATTTACAGGGCAATAGGAAACAACCTTGATCTGAAAATCCAGGTGGAAGAGGAACAGTCTTTCGATGAAGAAACCTGGCACCTATATGAACAGATAGGCATCTTGGCCTTGGGAGAACATATTATCGCCCAGATTCAAACCTTTAACGGGAATAACACCGCCACTGTACGAATAAACTGATAGATACTCTCTTGCACCTCCCTGTAAGGCGGTTCAGGTATATCCTGAGCCGCTTTTTTTCGCATTTATCTGCGACATCTGTTATCTTTCAAAAAATTTTTTCTAAAGACAGGACAAGCTACCACTATGAAAAGAACCAGATATCTCAAGATGAAAACCCTTCAGCAGGCTTGTCAACTCCTGCCTGAAAACTTTGGCCAGAAGACCACGAGATCAGAAAGGATAGCCACCTCCGAGGCAGAGGGCCGTGTTACTGCAGAACCGGTATTTGCCAGGCTCTCCAGTCCAGGTTTTCACTCCGCAGCCATGGACGGGATAGCAGTAAGGGCTGAAGACACGTTTTCAGCCCACGAAACCAATCCCCTCACCCTGGACCTGCATTCAGGAGAAGCGGTGATGATCAACACAGGCCAGCCGCTGCCATCAGACAAGAATGCAGTGATAATGATTGAAAACGTATCCATAGACCAGGAAAAGGGAACTGCCACCATCATGGCCCCGGCCTTTCCCTGGCAGCATGTCAGAAAGATCGGTGAAGATATCGTGGCAACTGAGCTTTTACTGCCATCCCACCATCTGCTGCTCCCGGCAGATATCGGATCTCTTCTCGCTGCAGGGGTTGCAGAGATCGCAGTAAGAAAACAGCCCAAAATCACCATTATTCCTACAGGCTCAGAACTGATAAGCCTTGAAGAACTCAACGGTTCAACCATCCCCCCTGGAAAAACGGTGGAATCCAACAGCTCCATGCTGGCCGCTGCTGCCCGGGCAGCTGGAGCAACAGTGCAGATAACCCCTATCGTTCCTGATAACCTGGAAACACTTAAACAGGCAGTAAAAAAGGCCGTGGAGCAGGAGGCTGATATAGTACTGCTGAATGCCGGTTCCTCTGCCGGCACTGCAGACTATACCGTCAAGGTGATAGCAAACCTTGGTGAAGTGCTGATGCACGGCATCACCATAATGCCTGGAAAACCCACCATAATGGGCAGAATCGAAGGTGTCCCTGTATTCGGTATTCCTGGTTATCCGGTTTCTGCACTCATCTCCTTTGAAAACCTGGTTGTGCCCCTGATCAAAAGACTTCAAGGTATTGATGCAGAAGAACGCGTAGCCATGAAGGCAATATGCGGACGGAACATCCCATCCACGCCAGGCATCAAGGAGTTCCGGCGCATGGTAGCTGGCAGGCTAGGCAACAATATCATAGTCCTTCCTGTAAAAAAGGGGGCCGGAGCCATCTCCACCATGACGCGCGCCAATGCTATGCTCATAATTCCGGCGGAGTCTGAAGGAATAAATGCCGGCCAGGAGATCCGCATACAGCTTCTGCGTCCAGCATCCCAGATTGAAAAGACCGTCCTCTGCATAGGAAGCCATGATCTCACCCTGGACCTCATCCATGACTTTCTTAAACGCTCTCTGCCCAGTTATCACATGGCTGCAACCCATGTAGGCAGCCTGGGAGGAATCACGGCTGTCAGAGATGGCCTCTGCCATGTTGCAGGAACCCATCTCCTGGACATAGACACAGGAGAGTACAACATCTCCTATCTGAAGAAATACCTTAAAGAGGGACAACGGGTCCGTCTATATAACCTGGTTTACAGAGAGCAGGGGTTCATTGTTCCCAAAGGCAATCCTAAGGGGATCTCATCCATAAAGGATCTTGCTGAAAAGAAGCTGAGCTTTGTAAACAGACAAGCCGGTTCTGGCACCAGGGTATTGCTGGACTATCAACTGAAAAATGAGGGAATCGAACCTGCAGAGATAAATGGATACGACAACGAAGAATATACCCATATGGCTGTGGCGGTAAATGTCCTTTCTGGCAAGGCAGACACAGGATTGGGGATCCAGGCTGCCGCCAGGGCACTCGGCCTGGATTTCATCCCGGTGGCAGAAGAACGGTATGATCTCCTGATTCCTGAGGAGGCCATGGATTACCCTGCGATGAACAGATTCATGGAGATAATCCGGTCTCAAGAGTTCAGGGAGAAGGCAGAGGGATTGGGAGGATACTCCACCAGGGAGAGCGGCAAGCTAATGTTTAAGTCCTGATTCGAGCCTTTCTACGCCTGAATCTCCAGTATCTGTTGGCCTGTTCACTTGATATACGGACATAGGCCAAAAACCGTATGCTATTTTTCAGGAGCCATAAAAAATATAGATCCCCCGGCTGGGCAGAAGACTGGCCCATCTTGGCACCAGTTCACTGTCGCGCCTCACTATCAAGATAGCGCAGGCCAGGACGGTCAGCAGCACAGAGTAAAAAGAGACGAATATCGTGCTTATGACAGATCTGGCCTTTTATCTTTGTTGGGCAGAGAGGCACTTAGGACTCATGAAAGCGAATCAAAGGGCAATTCCGGCATACATCGTCCCCAACCAACTGGGGGCCGCCCAGCAGGGAAAATTTTCCCTTCTCGGCCCTCTGGAATACCACCTGCACCGT
>JALSKY010000095.1 GCA_026988585.1 Deltaproteobacteria bacterium | reverse complement strand
ACCGAGCAGGATATGCTGGTAGTCCTGATCCACACCCATGTGGGTCCTATGCATCAGCTCCACCACTTCCCGATCGATGCCCCGTGGAGCTATGCCAAGCTTTTTCCATATCTCCTGCCTTGGCTCTGGAGCACGCCCGAGAAAGAGGAGCTCACCCTCCTGCTTACCGAATTCAGCTACTATTTTCTCACCAACCTCTATGGCAAGATCCGTCTTGGATTTTTCTGCGGGATCAATTCCAATGCGCAGAGCCGTCTCACGAAGCTTTATTCCATCCTTTATCTCATAGGGGGTTTCGCCTTTGGCAGTAGCAAGGAATCCTGATGCAATGCCACGGCCATGATCCATATGGGCGGCAGCACCTCCAGCAACAATCCTTGCAAAGTTTCTCGCTGTAATGGTAGCAGCATCGGCACCACAAATACCTATCATGGATTCTACGCCTTCCACCACCTGACAGGGACCCATGTTACATATTCTGCAACAAGTACCTCCCTTTCCGAAGAGACAGGGCTCAACATCCCGGGAAGCCACCCTGTGAGCAGCAGTCCCTACGCCCTGGGCACAGGAGTTACAAAGGATCTCCTTATTACTTGCACACTGTATTGGTGGACATCCTCCGTTGCCTTTTTCAAACCTCTTGCTTGTATCCATTTTTACTTCACCTCTTGCTTGTGCTGCCGCACTCTGCCTGCCACCATTGGCCCAGAAAACCTTGATCAGGCCAGACCGGCAAACTGCTTGGCTGCCTGCACCGTATTTTTCATGAGCATGGTAATGGTCATTGGACCAACACCTCCAGGGACCGGCGTAATGGCAGCAGCCTTCTCCTTGATTGCATCAAAATCCACATCACCGCACAAAATGGCCTTGCCCTCCGGGGTCTGACCAATGCGGTTCACACCTACGTCTATAACAACAACGCCATCCTTGACCATATCTGCAGTTATGACCTTTGGGCGGCCGGCTGCCACTATCAGTATGTCTGCCCTCTTTGTATGAAAGGCTGTATCCTTTGTCCTGGTATGACAAATGGTAACAGTGGCATTGCCGCCATCTCTCTTCTGGAGCATCAGGTTGGCAATGGGTTTTCCAACTATATTGGAGCGGCCCACAACCACTACCTCAGCTCCACTGGTCTCTACACCAGAACGGATCAACATCTCAAGGATGCCGTGGGGCGTACAGGGGAGAAAGCACCGCTCACCAATGACCATCTTGCCCACGTTTACAGGATGGAACCCATCCACATCCTTGTCAGGGGAGATGGCATAGAGGACCTTGCTCTCATCAATCTGCCTGGGAAGGGGCAACTGAACCAGAATGCCGTGGATATCAGGATCGTTGTTGTATTTTTCTATCAAAGCCAGCAGATCCTCTTCAGAGATATCTTCCGGCTGGGTATCCTGAACCGAATGAAAGCCAAGGTCATGGGCGGTGCGCTGCTTGGCTGTTACATAGGAAACCGATGCAGGATTTTCTCCAACAAGTATGGTCACAAGCCCAGGGACTACGCCATGTTTTGCCTTCAGCTCAGCAACTTCCTGCTTGAGCTCTTCCCTTATCTGTTTAGCGATCTCTGTACCGCTTATTATCTTTGCCGACATATCTCCTCCATTGAATTTAGATTACAACAAACCAGCTACTATTTGAAATAAAAAATGAACAGGGATTCAGGATTCTTCGCAGCAGAAAAGCCACAGCAACATTCAGGCCAGATAGAATCAAAAACAAAAAAAACACCAAAACATACAAACGCCCCGTAAAACAGGGACTATTGCTACATTCTAAAGGCCACATTGGTGTTACGCATACTGCCAAAATAACATTTAAACAAAAAAGGGGCCGATGTTCCCGGGATCGGGAACAAATGCCCCTGCAAAAAACATATAAAGAGGAGGGTTAGAACAGCCCCTTGACCTTGCCTGTCTCAGTATCCACATCGATCCTTCTGTAAGCAGGATCTGAACCAGTGCCAGGCATCAGGCTTATGGCACCTGCTACGGGCACTACAAAGCCAGCCCCTTTATAGGTGAGCACATCCCTGACATGAAGCTTCCAGCCCTTGGGTACACCCTTGAGCTCTGGATTATCAGAAAGAGAGAGATGGGTCTTTACCATGCATGTCCCCAGCTTGGAGAGTTCTGGATCACTCTCAATCTTCTTTATCTTGGCCTCTGCATCAGGGCTGTATGTAACACCATCACCGCCATAGACCTCCCTGGTAATCAACTCGATCCGTTCCCTGAGAGGTGTTTCCAGATCATAGAGAAACTTGAATTCATTCTCCTCATTACAGGCATCAATTACTGCATCAGCAAACTCCAAAGCCCCTTCACCACCCTTGAGCCAGTGCTCAGATACAGCAACCCTCGCCCCTGCACTCTCGCAGAGCCTCTTCACAGCGGCTATCTCATCCTTGGTATCTGTATAGAATGCATTGATGCAGACCACCGGATTTATACCAGCCTTCTTCACTGTATCTATATGGTGCAGAAGGTTCTCGCACCCCTTCTCTACCCATTCCACATGCTCCTCTGCGTACTCCGGCGGCATTGGGCGGCCAGGCCGTGGAATAGGAGCACCGCCGTGACACTTCAGTGCCCGGATGGTGGCTACAACCACGGCACAGTTGGGCTTCAGTCCACTGAAACGGCACTTGAGGTTCCAGAACTTCTCAAATCCGATATCTGCCCCGAATCCGCTCTCTGTGACCAGGTAATCACCAAGCTTCAGGCCAACCTTGTCAGCAATGACAGAGGACTGCCCAATGGCAATATTGGCGAAGGGTCCGGCATGGATGAGACAGGGCTGGCCCTCCACGGTCTGCATGAGGTTGGGGTTAATGGCCTCCACCATCCACGCAGTCATGGCCCCGGCAACCTCAAGATCCTCGGTGGTGATAGGTTTGCCTGTCTTGTCATAGGCCACCACCATCCTGCCGATTCTCTCGCGAAGGTCCTTGAGATCATTGGCAATGGCAAGAATGGCCATGATCTCTGAAGAGACCGCGATATTAAATCCGCTCTGCATGGTAAGCCCAT
>JALSKY010000094.1 GCA_026988585.1 Deltaproteobacteria bacterium | reverse complement strand
ATATCACAACTGATCTCACCGTGCCGGCAGATCAGGACGGCACCGCAGTGATTATCTCCAAGGAATCTGGAATCTGTGCTGGCATAGCAGTTGCGGAGCTGGCATTCCATCTGTTGGACAGTAATGTCCGATTCAACAGGCATATCCAGGATGGAGAGGGTTTTGGCAAGGGACGCATCCTTCTAAAGATCCAGGCCAGAGCAAGGGCCATACTAAAGGCAGAAAGGGTTGCCCTGAACATACTCCAGAGGATGTGCGGCATTGCAACCCTCTCCAGGGCATTCAGTCAGGAGATACAGCACCTGCCCTGCAGGATAGTGGACACCAGAAAGACCACTCCAGGGCTGAGAATACTGGAAAAGTATGCGGTGTCAGTGGGAGGATCTCACAACCACCGCCACTCCCTTGCTGATGGGATCCTCATAAAGGACAACCATATAAAGGCAGCAGGGAGTATCACAGAGGCGGTTTCCAGGGTGAGGCAGGGAGCGCCTCACTCCATTAGAATCCAGGTAGAAGTTACCAGCATCCAGGAGCTGCAGGAGGCCATCTCCGCCGGAGCAGATGCAGTTCTCTTAGACAACATGGAGCTGGAAGAGTTAAGAAAATCGGTACAGATGGCAAGAGAAAGGGCACCAACTCTTTTGGTAGAGGCATCTGGAGGCATAACCCTTTCCAATGTCAGAAAGGTGGCAGAGACCGGTGTTGATCTCATATCCACAGGAATGTTGACCCATTCGGTTAAAGCTGTTGATTTAAGTCTGAACTTCACATAAAATAATTTTATGTTCCCTGTTACCGACAGCGTACCGAGAAGATGCCCTCCCATAGTTACCTGGACTATAATAATATCCTGTGGCATCATCTTCCTGTTCGAGGCATCTCTTCCACAACCCTATCTTGAACAACTCATCCATCTTTTTGGCATTATTCCAGCTGTTTATACAGATCCTGACTGGGCCGATTTCATCGGACTTGTTCCCAATAATCTGCTTCCGCTATTTACCTCCATGTTTCTTCACGGGAGTTGGATTCATATAATCGGTAACATGTGGACCCTATGGATCTTCGGAGACAACGTTGAAGACGAGATGGGGCATCTCCGTTTCTTTCTGTTCTATATCCTTTGCGGACTGGCTGCTGCCTGGCTTCATATCCTTACAAACCCTCTATCTACTGTGCCGACCATAGGGGCATCAGGAGCCATAGCCGGTGTCATGGGCGCCTATTACCTGCTGTTTCCCAGCGCCAGGATCGTCATCATGATACCTCTGTTCTTCATTCCGTTCTTCTTTGAAGTCCCGGCCTTCTTTTTCCTGGCTTACTGGTTTCTCACCCAGATCTTTGGTGGTGCCTTTGCCCTGGCCACTCCTCAGCAGGCAGGAGGTATAGCCTGGTGGGCCCACATTGGCGGCTTTGTTTTCGGTATGCTCACATACAGATTTTTTCTGGCTCCTGAACCGTGCAGGAGGAGGTATAAGGATCAAAATATTTCATGGGGGCTTTATACCCCGAGAGACAGATATTGATCAAAGAGGGATCGTCTTAAAAAAATAAAATAGGATACAGAGGCAGGAGGATCATAATGACCCCGTTGGACTTTTTCTGGATGTTTTTCATGCTCAGCGCACTTCAGCCGATTTTCCGGCAGAAGATGCTGGAGGCAGCAAGGCAGAGGGCCATTGCCAAAATTGAAAAGGATAGGAATTCCAGGGTAATTCTCCTGGTCCACAGGCAGGAAACCATGAGCCTCCTGGGGTTTCCTGTGATGAAATTCATAGACATTAACGATTCCGAGCAGGTTATCAGGGCGATCCATCTCACTGATCCTGATGTTCCCATAGACTTGGTACTCCATACACCAGGAGGACTGGTGCTTGCAGCTCTGCAGATTGCCAGGGCAGTCAAGGAACACCGGGGAAAGGTCACTGCATTCGTTCCCCATTATGCCATGAGCGGAGGGACCCTTATTGCAATGGCTGCAGATGAGATAGTCATGGACAAACACGCAGTTCTCGGGCCGGTGGATCCCCAGATGGGACAGTTTCCTGCGGCATCAATCATCCAGGTTCTGAACAAGAAACCTGTAGAGAAGGTAGATGACAACTCCATAATAATGGCAGATATGGCGTCCAAGGCCCTGAACCAGATGAAGGAAAACGTCATAGAACTCATAGAGGACCGTGTTGGAAAAGAAAGGGCAGAGGAGATGGCGGAGATCATGAGCCAGGGCACCTGGACCCATGACCATCCCATAACATGGAACCATGCCAAGGAGTTGGGGCTGCCAGTACATACCAACATGCCCAAGGAGGTTTATGAACTGATGAACCTGTTTCCCCAGCCTGTAAGAAGGGAACCAAGTGTTGAATTTCTGCCAATACCAAGGCAGGGACAGGGTCAGGATCACAGGAAGACAACAACTTAGGGACAGGAGAAAATGACTACAGGTTTATGGAACAAGGATAGGGAGTATCAGTTTTTTCATGACGCACTCAAGGGCAAGATCGAGCCTGAAGAGCTGTTCTATGTCTCAGAAAACGGTCATTATTATGCCTACTGGCCTGCATCATACAAAGGGAAAAAAAATCCACTGCCAGGCCGTACCCTGATGATCAGGGCATATACAGAGGAATATGCCTTGAAAATAATGCAACATTACGCTGAGGAAAAGGGGCTCTATGCAGTAAGAAGACCTGCCTGCAGGGAAGTAGGGCTGATCCCCAGATCTTCAGCAGTAATTGCCCTGTGCACCCACCCTGAATCCAATCCTGAACCTGAACAGATCAAGGCTGTAGTTGAGGTCAAGATGTCCATATCATGGAACTGGGCCTACAAGAACGGAAACATAATGTGCATTGGAGATTATCGCAAACACAGCGGCTCCCCTGGTCTTTTAAGGTCTGATTCAATGCTCAAGGCCATAGCCAAAGGGATAAACATACGTACTTCCGGCCCTGAAGCAGCCACCATCCCCTTTGTGGTGCTGGGAAACACCCCTGTCACTTCCCGTTACTACAACAGGGTGGATCACCTGAGACGGGCAGGCATAATTCAGGGATTCTGG
>JALSKY010000093.1 GCA_026988585.1 Deltaproteobacteria bacterium | reverse complement strand
GACACAAGACAATATTTGCAGCCCAAAATGGCTAAAATCCAGCATGCCAGGCACAAAACAGAGGGTTGACAGGCAACTATTTTTTCTTGATATAGAACCGGATAAAGCCCTCGTCTTCCTTTTCTCCAAGATATTCATGACCTGCCCTGGAACACCAGCCCGGGATATCATTTCTGGAGCCAGGATCTGTACCCAATACCTCGAGAATTTCACCTGAATTGATCTTCTCGATCTCTTTTTTGGTCCTCAACAGCGGCATGGGACAGCTCAAACCCTTTGCATCAAGAGTCCTTGCCACATCCAGTCCATCAGGGGCCTGTTTAATTTCGCTCATAACTCCTCCTTTCTTTTATCTATTATCGATCTATAACTACTCTAACAGATATAACTCTTAACAACCTGACCTTTCGCTACATCTCAACAATAAGTCTGTTACTCTCCTCATTCCATTCCACAATAAGATACCACAAGAACATAACAAACAGTATCAGAGTAAGGGTTCCGCCATATCCCATGACATCGGGCAGAAAGATGTGATATCCAAGCTTGCTCCCTTCATGGGTGATGCCAACACCTTCCATCTGAACAGACCTGAACCATTTCACCATCAAGGCATTGGAGATCCCAAAGAATGGCACCACCATCCAGAGCTTTACTTGCCCCTCTCCCATTCTCCAAAGGGTACCGGATGCGCACCCTCCTGCCAGCATAGCGGCAAAACCGAAAAGAAATCCGCCAACCACTCCACCCCAGCCGAAGGTTCCCCTGACATAGACATCGGGATTGAGTACATACTGGGCCCTGAGAGCTGCAGTCTCAGCAGCATCCACTACATCATCCAGGGTATCAGCCAGGTCCTCATCATCCACCTCATCAGGATCTATATCTTCCACTACATTCATAAGTATGGATGAAACCTCTGCCGCCCTCATGGGCACGGCATACTTGAGAACCACACCGCCGATGGCCAAAACCACAAGACTGACCGCGACAGACTTGGCCATTGTGCCGTTACCAGTCATATGTGGCTCACGAAAGGCCTGCACCATGCACCAGCGTCCCCTCTGCATCACATATCCAATAGCTGCGGTCACCAGCAGGATACCACTTAAAGATGCCACATAACCGTCACTGCTGTGGGAATAGGAGATGGCTCCCCAAATCAGGAGAGCAAGGGTAAAGAGACCCAGCAACACCTTTACTGCAAATGGAAAATCGATGGTTTTCCCGCCGGTAATCCCCCATGTAATATGCTCCATCTCCCAGTAGATATATTTCAGCCCGGCAATAACACCTATCACCAGCCCCAGCCACATACTAAAGCCATTGGCAGCAAGGTTTCCTATGGCGTTGTACATTCCTCCGACATTACAGCCGCCAGCCAGTGCTGACCCTATCCCCATGAGGAGCCCGGCAATCACAGCCTTTACCATCTCCCAGGGAGGAGGAATGCGGATTGCGAAATCATTTCCAAGACAGGCAGACAGAAAGGCACCTGCTACCAATCCAATACATATCACTGAACTGGAATGGGTAAGAAAACCTCCAGGCGTGCTGCTCCAAGCCCCTGCACCATAAAGGATCCATTCTCCCCAAACCCTTATTCCCCCAACTGCGCCCCAAGGTCTCCACCAGGCCATTAGCATCAGGCTGAACAGAGCGACCAGTATTCCCACTGTCATGGCATTCCATTCTGTCTGACAGAAGGTCTTGAACAGACTTTTAGATTTTTGAACAAGAGAATTCATAGGCGGCACTCCTCTTTTGGTGTAAATTGATTAGAGGATTAGTTAATGCATCTGGAGATCTTGAGCATAGTAATTTTTTTAGTCTAAAATATTCTAACGAACTCTGTAGCAAAGTTCTTCAATTGTGTCAAGATTCTATTGAATGTTGCTTCATTTTTCATTTTAAAAAATTTTTAACAATTTCAGTAAAGTCTATAGAAAACATCTATCAACGTGAGGTAATGACATGCTTTTTCAAAAGACCTTGTTGTTTTTACTGGTAATTTGTATAACATCCATATCTCTCTCAGGGATTGCCATTTCCGGGAAGAAAGGACCTATGACCAAAAAAATACTGAAAAATGGCCTTACAGCCATAGTTAAAGAGAGTCATCGTGCCCCTGTGGTAGCAGTACAGATCTGGGTAAAGGCAGGCAGCACCTATGAGACTGAACAGCAGGCGGGCATTACCCACCTGATTGAGCATATGATATTCAAGGGAAGCGAAAAATATCCTGCCGGCGAACTGGCAAGCACCATTGAAACCCTTGGCGGCACTATAAATGCCTATACATCATATGATTATACGGTTTATCACTGCGTGGTACCCAGTGACCATCTCGACACTGCCCTCGAGATACTGCAGGATGCAGTCTTTCATCCCGCAATAGATCCACAGGAACTGGCCAGGGAAAAGGAGGTGGTGCTGGAAGAGATGCGCATGAGAAATGACAGGCCTGAATCCAGACTGTTTGAGGAGCTGATGCGCATATCCTATGAAAAGGCACCATATCGAAGACCTATAATAGGTTACGAGAATACAGTAAAATCCTTTACCAGGGATGACATCCTCAACTATATGGCTCAGCGTTACCGCCCTGTTCACATGGCTATAGTTGTTACCGGAGATATTGACTCCCGGAAAGCAATGAAGCTTATAGAACAGCGGTTTGAAAAGGAACCAGAAAAGCCGGGAGTCAAAATGATCTTTCCGGAAGAGCCGGTACAGCAGACCATACGCTTTTCAAGGGAAGAGATGGATTGCCAGCAGGCCCATCTTGCCATCTCATTTTCAGGACTTCCATCTTTCGATTCAGCCGATACGCCAACACTTGACCTCCTTGGGGCACTGTTATCAGACGGCGAAAGCTCCAGGCTTGTTCTATCACTGAAAAACCGCAAACAACTGGTTACGGCCATAGATGCTGCAGCCTTCACCCCTGCAGGACCCGGCCTCTTCGAGGTGAGTGCCACACTGGATCCGAAAAACATCGAAAAGGCATTAGAGGAGATCTTTTACCAGATATACAGGATAAAATTCTCCGAGATATCTCAGGATGAGCTGGAAAAGGCAAAGACCCAG
>JALSKY010000092.1 GCA_026988585.1 Deltaproteobacteria bacterium | reverse complement strand
ATGCGCCATCGCCGAGCTGAAACTACCTGTCAAGGTCACAGTGCTTACCCCCCTGGTGGAGAACGATATCTCTTCCACGGCATACCACACAACAGATATCATCACCACCAGGAGCGGAAAGAGCATCGAGGTAGAGAACACTGATGCAGAGGGGCGGATCATCCTTTCCGATGCACTCACTCTGGCGTGCGAAAAGAAACCGGACTGCATCATAAATGCAGCTACCCTCACTGGCGCTTGCGTTGTAGCCCTTGGAGAGGATATATCCGGCACCTTCGGAACCAGCCAGGAGCTCTGCCAGAAGATCCAGGATGCAGGAGCCCGAACAGGAGAACTCTTCTGGAACATGCCTCTGCACATGCCCTACTTCGAGCAGATGAAATCCACAATAGCCGACATGAAAAACATAGGCAGCAGATGGGGAGGCTCCATCACAGCAGCCCTGTTCCTGCAACAGTTTGTAGAGGATGAGATACCCTGGGTACATATAGACATCGCAGGTCCGGGAGTGAAGGAGGAACCCCTTGGACATCTCGGCAAGGGCGCCAAGGGATTTGGAGTAAAGACCATGCTGGCCCTGGCCCAGGAGATGGCTGATGCTACCTGAAAACAGGAGAGACTGAGGTGAGAAACGGCATGACAGCAGGACAATAACCCGCTCCTCGCCCTTGCATCTCTCCGGATGATGATGTCATCGTCACGGCACCGAAAAAGCAGGGGGCTGGATCGGGCCTCGGCTGCCATCTATCCACTGATAATCTCGGTGGTCATTGGCATTCTCGCCGGCATCGGGGCATTCCTGTTCCATGAGCTCCTGGCGTTTTGGCAGGAGGTTCTCTGGCCTGGCGCCAATGAACTTGTGCAGGCCATTGACCATGCGGCCTGGTACCACCGGGTACTGGTTCCCCTGTCGGCCTCCCTGCTGGCAGGGCTGACTATATGGAAAATCGCTCCGGAGGTGAGGGGGCCCGGGGTCCCGCAGGTTATGAAGGCCCTGGCAATAGAGGATGGCGTTATTCGCCACCGGGTCACGGTGATCAAGGCCCTGCTCACCTCATGTCTCATCTCATCAGGGGCATCCCTGGGAAGGGAGGGGCCCATTGTGCAGATCGGGGCATCCATGGGGTCATCTCTGGCCCAGCTTCTGAAGCTTGATCCTGAAAAGAGGCGGTTATCAGTAGTTTGCGGGGCAGCAGCAGGCATCGCAGCAGCCTTTCAGGCCCCCATGGCCGGAACCATGTTCGCTGTGGAGATACTCCTGTTCGATATGGAGGTAACGGCCCTGAGCAACATAGTCATCTCCGCAGTTACCGGCACAGTAGTGGCCCGTTCCCTGCTGGGACCAGGCGCTGTCCTTCATCCTCCAGATTTCTTTCTTGGATCACACCTCGAGCTTACAATCTATCTTGTCCTGGGCCTGACCTCAGGCCTGCTCTCCCTTGCAATGATAAAGGGGCTTTCCCGCCTCTCCTGTCTCTTCTTCCCGGGAAAGGCCATCCCTGCATGGAATCATCCCCTGGCCGGCGGCATAGTGGTAGCAGCACTGACCTTCTTACTGCCGCCAGTCCTGGGTGTTGGATATGAACAGGTCTCCCAGGCCCTTCACGGGAATATACTTCTTGGAGCCGCACTGCTCCTCCTGGCAGGCAAGCTCATAGCCACCACTGTCTGCATAGGTTCCGGCATGAGCGGAGGCATATTTGCCCCTTCCCTCTTCATGGGAGCCATGCTTGGCACTATTGTTGCCCATGTTGCATCGGCCCTGCTCCCCAACCTTGGCATAGAACCAGGCCATTACGCCCTGGTAGGCATGGGGGCTGTGGTCTGTGGCACAACCCTTGCTCCCATCACGGCCATCCTTACCATTTTTGAACTCACCTATTCCTATGATGTGATCCTGCCTCTGATGGTGGCATGTGTGCCAAGCCTCCTGGTGGTGAAACTCTTTCACGGCCTGTCAGTCTATGAAACCGGCCTTGTGGCCCAGGGCATCGAGATAGAAAAGGGGCATGATATCAACCGGCTCAAGGCAATGAGGGTGTCAGATTTCATGACTATGGACCATCAGACCATGGCTGAAGACACCCCGCTGCCCAGAATACTGGAACTCATGGCCGAAAGCCCGTTTCCGCACTTCATTGTTCTGGATGGGGACGGACACCTGTCCGGTGTACTCACCCTGAGGGATATCCGCTCCAGGCTGGTAAAACATGAGGCCAGGGATGAGAACCTGACTGCAGCAGATCTCATGAACAGGGACGTGATAACCATCAGGGAGGACCAGACCATGTATGATCTGCTGGATCTCTTTGCCCGTTACGGTTTCTCCTTCCTGCCAGTGGTCTCCAGGCTCCATCCCAAAAAAGTCGTAGGCCAGATAAAAAGACGGGATTTTGTGAGCAACTACAAGGAGTTCGTGCTAAAGAGCAATACTTTAGCCGAGATGAGCGGTTAGGAACGAGTGTAAAGATATAAAAAAACCTGTCAGGACCCGCAAGATTATATACCGATTTTTTAAAGAGGTTAGGACGTTTTTGTTGCCATTGTTTCAGGGTGTCTATGGGTGTTTTATTACCCAGAGCCCTTTGCGGAATCCAGCCATTATAGATACGCATATAGGGGCCGGCCTGGTTGTATGAGCCGATGCTCTATGGCATATTTTGCGCAGACAAGATCAAATGGATGCTTGCCCGTTGGCTTTCGCTCTCCGCCTGCAGAAAACCGATCAGTAAACTCCTTGCCGTTGTCTGTGAGTATAGTTCGTATCTTATAAATGGCACCTTATCATAGAGTCTCTTAAGAAAGCCTTGTGCAGACCTGGCGCTCTTGTCATTAAGGATTTCCAGATAGACCCAGCGAGTAGCCCGATCTATGGCCACAAAAGATACTTCCTGCTGGGTTCATCGGCCATCTTGGGGAGATATTTTACATCTATGTGCACATAACCCGGTTCATATTCTTTGAAGCTCTTTTTCTCTGGCTCTCCTTTTTCATCTACTGTAAGTGCTTTAAGGTTGCTGACCCCGTGTCTTCTCAGGCATCTATCCAGCCCAGAGCGTGAAACCTTGGAATTGATGAACTCTCTCACTAC
>JALSKY010000091.1 GCA_026988585.1 Deltaproteobacteria bacterium | reverse complement strand
CAGATGCCTTGCTTACAGCCATACCGGCAAATGAGGTTGGCGGAAACATGCCCATGGTTCTGTATAAAGGGCGTCCTGCAGGCTACGCTCATGGCCGGGAATGGCTTTGCGCCCTCTCCCTGCAGGCTAATAAACAGAATGGCTTTGCCACTTATTATGCCATGGATCCAGAAGAATTGCCTGACGGAGAGATAACCGGTATTCAGGTGGTAGATCATGAGCTCTTGATCTCCATCACCAGAAAGCGGTCCAAAGTGGATGAATCATTATCCGGTTATATTACAGAACTTTATATGTTTGACACGCTTTGATTATCATGGTCAAAACCACTGTCTTTAAAATCGGGTACAACAGTTAAAATATGATGAAAGCCTTATACAGCTCAAGGGAAAAGGGATCAGATCATCTCAAGAAATGTTGTATCATCACGTTCGGATGCCAGATGAATGAGTATGATTCCTCAACCATGGCCTCTCTTCTCAGCAGCCAGTATCAGATGGTGAGGTCACCTGAGGATGCAGATCTGATCATTGTTAATACCTGTTCCATCAGGCATAAGGCTGAACATAAGCTTTACAGTCTCATAGGAAGATTCAAAGGGTATAAGAAGAAGAGACCTGGCCTCAGGATCGCTGTCAGTGGATGTGTGGCTCAACAGGAGGGGGAAAGGCTGTTTAAAAGGATGCCCTATCTGGATTTGGTATTCGGGCCGCACAGGCTGCCCCAGCTCCTCCAGGAACTGGAGCAGGGTGCAGAGAACCTGCTGGATACGGCCATGCATGAGGATTTCAAAATCCCATCCGTATATCGAAAGGATGGATGTCCTGACCCCGTCAGGGGTTTTGTAACCATCATGCAGGGTTGTAACAACTTCTGCACCTACTGTATCGTGCCCTATGTTCGAGGCAGGGAGATCAGCCGGTCAGCTATGGACATTCTCCATGAGATTGGTGATCTGGTGGAACTCGGTGTGCGGGATATCACACTTCTTGGCCAGAATGTCAATTCCTATGGCAAAGGGGCTGGCGATGTAGTGGGTTTTGCCCAGCTTCTCAGGATGATTGACAAGGAATATCCTGGAATCAGGTTGAGATTTACAACCAGCCACCCCAAGGATATATCGAGAGAGGTCATGGAATGCTTTGGTTCCCTGGATACCTTGTGCGAGCATCTTCACCTGCCTGTGCAGGCTGGCAGCAACAAAGTTCTCAAGAGAATGAACCGACATTACACCCGAGAGGATTATCTTGAAAAGGTTCATTTTTTAAGGCAAGTCTCCCCTGAGATAGCCCTTACTACAGATCTTATTTGCGGCTTTCCAGGGGAAACCCATAAGGATTTCCTGGATACTCTTTCTCTTGTTGAAGAGGTCCGGTATCACCAGGCCTTTGCCTTCAAATACTCACCACGGCCAGGGACTGCGGCAGCGCGATTTGCCTGTCAGGTGGATGATGGGACAAAATCCCAGAGGCTTACTTTGCTATTGGGCCTGCTCAACCGTATAGGTTTTCAGGAGATGAGAAACCTTGAAGGTACGGTCCAGGAAGTTTTGGTGGAAAGAGTTCATTCAGGGCAGCCAGGGATGTTACAGGGGCGCACACGTGGCAACCATGTTGTAAATTTCCCTGGCGTTCCTGAAATGGTGGGCAGTTTTCTTGATGTTGAGATTGTCAGGGCCTGCAACCATTCCCTTGTGGGCAGGCTATCAGAAGCGGTTGATCCTGCAAGAGAGATGCGTGGCAAGATGGCAGGGCAATCTGTATTGAAAGAGGATGTGAGCTATGAAGACAGTTCCAATGTTTGTGCATGCGATAACCCTTGACAGGGACTCCAATTCTCCAATCCTGATTCTGAAAGATGGTTCCGGCACCAGGACCCTTGCTATTTGGATAGGGCTTCTGGAGGCTACAGCCATTGCCACGGAGCTGGAGAGTCTGGAGTTTGCCAGGCCTATGACACATGATCTTGCATTGAACCTGCTGGAGGCAGCCGGGGCCAGAATTGCCAGAATAGTGGTCAATGATCTCAAGGAAAACACCTATCATGCTGAAGTGATACTTGAAAAGGATGGAGAGTTCATGGCAGTGGATGCCAGGCCAAGTGATGCCGTTGCCCTGGCTTTAAGAGCAGAGGCGGATATTTTGGTGAATGAGGAAGTGCTGGAAAAGGCACAGCCTTTTGAGGAGCGAACAGCCAAAGAACCCGTGATCATGCAGGGCGACAGGAAGGAGCAGGATCAGGAGAAGTGGAACAAGATATTGGAGGAACTCGATCCTGATGCGTTCAAGTACAAGATGTGAGGGAAAATTATGTTGATGTTTGACCTGCACTGTCACAGCATCTTTTCCGATGGAGAGTTGATCCCCTCTGAACTTGTGAGGCGCCTGGAGGTGATGGGATATGGCGCTGTAGCCGTAACCGATCATGCAGATGAATCCAATTTTGATTTTGTAATTGAGCGAATTTCCCGTGCAGCCGTTGAGATCAACAGGTTCAGTGATACTATGCTGCTGCCTGGCATAGAGCTTACCCATGTTCATCCGGAAAGGATATTGCCTCTGGTCAGGCGGTGTAGAGAGGCAGGGGCTGTCATTGTGGTTTGTCATGGAGAAACCGTGGTCGAGCCAGTGATCCCGGGGACCAATAGGGCTGCGATTGAGGCAGGCGTTGATATATTGGCTCATCCTGGCCTTATTGCCTTTGAGGAGGCAAGGCTTGCAGCTGAGCGAGAGGTCCGGCTGGAACTCTCCGGGAGAAAGGGGCATGGTCTTACTAATGGGCATGTTTTGAAGATGGCCAGGCAGGCTGGTGCCTCCCTGGTGATTGATTCAGATGGCCATGCTCCAGGTGATTTCATGTCACCTGAAAGGGGCCGGGAAGTGGGGATAGGTGCAGGTATGGAACCGGAAGAGGTTGAGTCCCTTTATCAGGCCAACTGGAACTGGTTAAAAGGTCTGTTTTGATCAGAATTTCATGGAGAAAAAAATGAATGGCCCAGGTTTACTGGGCCTTACAATAAGTATTGCTCTGTATCTATTGTCCTGAATTCAAATCATAAAGAAAACCTATATCCCTGCTGCAACGGCAGCCAAGGGAATATCCT
>JALSKY010000090.1 GCA_026988585.1 Deltaproteobacteria bacterium | reverse complement strand
GAGTTCGCTGTAATCTTCCAGCAGAAAGTCCGGCAATCCTCTGGTCTCCTTGCCCAACAGGAGATAACAGTTGTCTGAATAGGGTGCAGCAGTATAGGGTTGTTTGGCTGTCTTGGAAAAGAGTATCAGTTTTTTGTTTTTATCCTGATCCAGGAATTCATTGATGTTTGCATGGTGAATCACCTCAACCTCTGACCAGTAATCAAGGCCGGCCCGCTTCAGATGCCGGTCGTCGATGCTGAATCCCAGGGGGTGTACCAGGTGCAGTCTGCTTCTGGTAGCTGCACAGAGCCTGGCTATATTGCCGGTGTTGGGTGGTATCTCCGGTTCCACAAGCACTATGTTTATTTTGGGTAGATAGATCCTGTTGCTGTTCATTTGAGGGTCTTATAGTCAGGAGCTTGGCAGTCATTACTCTCTCTATCTTCATAAAAAAAATGGATGACTCTGTTCATTGGGAAATATATCAGTTCCTGTCCACCTATGAGTGTGGGCAGGAACTGAATGGTTAATTTTAAGGACAATCCAGGATGATAAAGATCAGATCCCGTCTCTTTACCCGTACGTTGTTGCCAAGCTCTTCATATATGACCAGGTTTACAGAGAGACCTGCCTGGCCTACATAAAAATGCTGTTCCCTGTTGGGACTGACCGTTACAGGCGGTTTGGGTGTTATCGGATCACGGGGATCCCCCTCGATTGTTATCGCATTTGGCGTATAGTTTACGATAACAATCTCTCCATCTGGTTTTATGCAGGTTCTCTCCTGCGCGGATGTTTCCGGATGGACCATGATAAGAATTTTTCCGGCTGAGGGATTTTCGCAGGCTTCACACCCTCGGAGTATTGGAACCTCTGATGAATTCTGCAGCTCATCATCGTCATAACTGTTTTTTTCAGTATCTGCAGCTTTTTCATCTGCAAAATCCTCACCTGTTTCTTCTTCTTCCTCCTCCTCATCATCATATTCTTCATCTTCGGCAGCCATTTCTGGGTGCTGTTCCGTTGAGTCTTCAGTGAATTCATCCTCATCCTCGTCTTCATCCTCATATTCATCCAGATCCAATAGGTTGCTTTCATCATCATTTTGAGCCAGTTGGAGGGATAAAGAGGCCTCAACAGAACTGGAGGAGGTCATGGCCGGCAAGATCAGCGAGACAGCAAAAAGAATGATCAATGTTATCGGTACAACAGATGGGGTATGTTTCATGGAATCCTCCTTTTTTTGGGGTTGCTTATTTTGTGAATGATTGCAATATCCCGAGTTTTTCGCTCATGTAAAGATAAAGAAAGGAATGTATCTAAGATTTCAGTAGCATAATTGTGACAAATGTCAAGAAAGGGAGTTTTTAGTAGTAATGGATGGCTTTATAACCAGGCTAATGATCCATCTGCTGGTACATATCACCATGTTTTTCAGGTTGCTGGAACAAAAAAGCCTCTCATTTTTTGTTGAGAGGCTTTTTTGTTGGAATCAATTGAGAGGCATGTCAAAGAACCTGGCATTTACCAAAAAATGGACCCAGATGCTTGCAGCATAGCCAAGTGCTATGACCGGCGCCCATTTGAGATGACCGAAGAATGTATATCTGCCCCTGGCCTGACCCATTAAGGCGACTCCTGCAGCAGAACCGATGGAGAGCATGCTTCCGCCAACGCCTGCTGTAAGTGTGACCAGAAGCCATTGTCCCAGACACATGTCAGGTTTCATGGAGAGGACTGCAAACATTACAGGGATATTGTCCACGATAGCGGAGAGTATCCCTACCAATATGTTGGCTGGTGTTGCACCCAGATCCACATAGATGAGCTGGGAAATAATAGCGAGATAACCGATGAATCCGAGTCCACCAACACAAAGAATGATACCGTAAAAGAACATAAGGGTATCCCACTCTGCCCTTGCAATTTTTCTAAAGATGTCAAAGGCTACCGGGTCACCGAGTTCGGCTTCGGCCAATTCCGGATCATAGTTGGGAGAACCCGGACCGTTTTTATGGGTGAGTTTTAGATAATATCCGTAAAACTTCAGATAGGCGAGCCCGGTCATCATGCCCACTGCAGGCGGAAGGTGGAGAAAATTATGAAAACAGACAGTAGTCGTTATGGTCAGGAGGAACAGTATCACAACGATAACGGCTCCTCTTTTCATCTCTATCTCCTCAGTGGCAGGTTGAGGATCTGCATTGGGTACTGCGAAATGCATTATTGCTGCAGGCATCAACCAGTTGACAACAGAGGGGATGAAGAGATTAAAGAAGGTGAAGAAGTCAACCAACCCCTTTTGCCATACCATCAGGGTCGTAATGTCTCCAAAGGGTGAAAATGCTCCGCCGGCATTTGCAGCAATCACGATATTGATACAGGATAGCGCGATAAACTTGCTATTCTCCTTTCCGATTGCCATAACCACCGCGCACATCAGTAGTGCAGTAGTTAGATTGTCTGCTATGGGCGATATGAAAAAGGCAAGGAGGCCTGTTATCCAAAAGATCTTTCTGAAGGAAAATCCTGCCCTTACCAGTTTTACCCTGAGAGTTTCAAAGACAAGACGTTCCTCCAAGGCATTGATATAGGTCATGGCTACCAGGAGGAAGAGAAAAAGCTCAGCATATTCAAGGATATTGTGGCGGACGGCCTGTTCAGCAGCATGGGTGAAACCATGAGAGGCATATATCCAGGCGATCAGTCCCCAGATGAGACCGGCTGCCAGGAGAACAGGCTTGGATTTTCTCATGTGGGTGAATTCCTCAATCATTACCAATGCATATGTAAAGATAAAGATAGCTATTGCTGCATAACCTACCCAATGGGCAGTCAGGTTCAGATGAGTATTTTCTGTGGATGTTGCAAAAGCTGCATCAGGTAGTGCCAGAGATGAGATAAGCGTCAAAAGAATAGGTAATAACTGGTGAAATGACATGGCCTCACCACCTCCTTGATTATTCATGTTGCGGCTATGGCTTAGTATTATTGTTCGGCTGTTCATCTTTTTTACATAAGATAAAATGTAGATCAAAAAGTGAAGGAATAGGATGGGTATTTTGAAAAGCCTATTCAAATTGAATGTATCAGAAGTTGCAAGATCATCCATCAAAAAACAGTGACGTTAAAC
>JALSKY010000089.1 GCA_026988585.1 Deltaproteobacteria bacterium | reverse complement strand
GGTTTCCTTGTGACCGATCTTCTTACAGCCCATTTCCCGGAGATACTGGATACGGATTTTACCGCAGAGATGGAGAAAGGGCTGGATCAGGTGGAGGAGGGGGCTGTCTCATGGGTGGAGCTGCTTGAGAGGTTCTATGAGACCTTTTCCAAGCGTCTCAAGGAGGCCAAGAAGGATATGGTTTCCATAAAAGCCAAAGGGGTGGAGACGGATATCGTTTGTGAGGAGTGTGGATCTCCTATGGTGATCAAATATGGCCGAACAGGTGAGTTCCTTGCTTGTTCCAGGTATCCGGAGTGTAAAAACACCTCTAACTTTACCAGGGACGAAACCGGTGGGATAGTAAAGGTTAAGAGCGAAGAGGCAACATCCTATGTCTGTGACCAGTGTGGGGCCCCAATGGTCAAGAAACGTGGGAGATATGGTGAGTTCCTTGCGTGCTCAGGATATCCGGAGTGCAAAAATACCAAGGCAATACCTACCGGAGTGAAATGTCCAAGAGATGGCTGCGGTGGTCAGTTAGTGCAGAAGGCGAGCCGGCGCGGCAAGATCTTTTATGGATGTGACCGTTATCCGTCCTGTGATTATGCTATCTGGGATCGTCCACTGCCAGAAGAATGTCCAGAGTGCGGATATCCGTTTCTGGTGGAAAAGAAGGAACGAGGCGGTTCTGTTTCTGTGGCTTGTCCATCAACCTCCTGTAATTACAGAAAGAAAAAATAAGTTCGATAAAAAGTTAAATTAACTGTTGCAATGGTGGGCATGTTAGGATATAACTCCCGAACCTTCTTGAGACGGAGCGTTTCAGACGGCACAAAAAAATCAGAATTAAACTTGACTGCTGAAAATTATGTGCTATCTTCTCTGCCTCGTCAAAAGAAGTTACAGAGAGTTGGCATTCACTGTTGAATGATTATGATTCTCTGGCCCTATTTTTAAGGCGTTTGCATTAAAAAAAGATTGACAGGCATTGAGCAGTGATTATATTTGTCGAGCTCGCCTGAAAGAATTGTTAGCGAGCAAAAAAAGCAAAAAAAATGCTTGACAGCGGGAATCGGAATCATTAAATTAATTTCCCGCGATTTTGAAAAGCCGATCTTTGAAAACTGAATAGCGACTGACAAGAGTAACAAACCTATTTTTTAGGACATGCACTCAAGGTCATAATTGGCCTTTCAATTTGAACTTGAGGGTTTGATCCTGGCTCAGAATGAACGCTGGCGGCGTGCCTAACACATGCAAGTCGTACGAGAAATCCCGCCTTCGGGTGGGAGAGTAAAGTGGCGCACGGGTGAGTAACGCGTAGGTAATCTACCCCTGAGTCTGGGATAACTCCGCGAAAGCGGGGCTAATACCGGATAATATCCGCTGAAGGGATTCAGTGGATCAAAGGTGGCCTCTACATGTAAGCTACTGCTTGGGGATGAGCCTGCGTCCCATTAGCTAGTTGGTGAGGTAACGGCTCACCAAGGCGACGATGGGTAGCGGGTCTGAGAGGATGATCCGCCACACTGGCACTGGAACACGGGCCAGACTCCTACGGGAGGCAGCAGTGAGGAATATTGGACAATGGGGGAAACCCTGATCCAGCGACGCCGCGTGGGCGATGAAGGCCTTCGGGTCGTAAAGCCCTGTTCAGAGGGAAGAAATCAGTAGGTCAACAATACGGCCTGCTGTTGACGGTACCTCTGCAGAAAGCACCGGCTAACTCCGTGCCAGCAGCCGCGGTAACACGGAGGGTGCAAGCGTTGTTCGGAATCACTGGGCGTAAAGCGGGTGTAGGCGGTCCAGCAAGTCAGATGTGAAAGTCCACGGCTCAACCGTGGAAGTGCATCTGAAACTGCTGGACTTGAGTACCGGAGAGGGAAGTGGAATTCCTGGTGTAGGGGTGAAATCCGTAGATATCAGGAGGAACACCGGTGGCGAAGGCGACTTCCTGGACGGATACTGACGCTGAGACCCGAAAGCGTGGGGAGCAAACAGGATTAGATACCCTGGTAGTCCACGCCCTAAACGATGGGTACTAGGTGCTGGGGGTTAACTCCTCCGGTGCCGTAGCTAACGCATTAAGTACCCCGCCTGGGGAGTACGGCCGCAAGGTTGAAACTCAAAGGAATTGACGGGGACCCGCACAAGCGGTGGAGCATGTGGTTTAATTCGAAGCAACGCGAAGAACCTTACCTGGGCTTGACATCCCGGGAACCCTGTGGAAACACGGGGGTGCCCCTTCGGGGGAACCCGGTGACAGGTGCTGCATGGCTGTCGTCAGCTCGTGTTGTGAGATGTTGGGTTAAGTCCCGCAACGAGCGCAACCCTCGCCTTTAGTTGCCATCATTCAGTTGGGCACTCTAAAGGGACTGCCGGTGACAAACCGGAGGAAGGTGGGGATGACGTCAAGTCCTCATGGCCCTTATGCCCAGGGCTACACACGTGCTACAATGGTCGGTACAAAGGGCAGCTACACTGCGAGGTGAAGCCAATCCCAAAAAGCCGATCTCAGTTCGGATCGGAGTCTGCAACTCGACTCCGTGAAGTTGGAATCGCTAGTAATCCCGGATCAGCATGCCGGGGTGAATACGTTCCCGGGTCTTGTACACACCGCCCGTCACACCACGAAAGCTGGCTGTACCAGAAGTCGTCGAGCCAACCCCTTTTGGGGAGGCAGGCGCCCAAGGTATGGTCAGTGATTGGGGTGAAGTCGTAACAAGGTAGCCGTAGGGGAACCTGCGGCTGGATCACCTCCTTTCTAAGGAATGACTTATCAACTTGTCAGTTCGCTATTCAGTTTTGAGAGATTGGCACTGTTCTTTAAAAATATATTTCAGATCGGTGTGCGGTAAATGGACTATGGGCCTATAGCTCAGCTGGCTAGAGCGCACGCCTGATAAGCGTGAGGTCGATGGTTCAAGTCCATCTAGGCCCACCACGAAACAGGAGTCGAGTGGGGGTGTAGCTCAGCTGGGAGAGCGCCTGCTTTGCACGCAGGAGGTCATCGGTTCGATCCCGGTCACCTCCACCAGTAGTTGGTCACACGATCTGAATAGTTGTTTGCTTAGAAGTGATTTTGAACAAAGTCTCTTCTCAGGAAACAACATAATGTTCTTTGAAAATTAAATATGGGCAAAACTGGCATTAATTGTAAGTAATACCGTATCCTTAGGAAATAATAGACCATTTTTGGTCAAGCTACTAAGGGCAGACGGTGGATGCCTTGGCATCGGAAGGCGATGAAGGACGTGGCAAGCTGCGATAAGCCTCGGGGAGCCGCACACAGGCTTTGATCCGGGGATTTCCGAATGGGGAAACCCGTCACGCGTTATGGCGTGACATCTGCAACTGAATTCATAGGTTGCAGAGGCGAACCTGGGGAATTGAAACATCTTAGTACCCAGAGGAAAAGAAAGCAAAAGCGATTCCGAAAGTAGCGGCGAGCGAAATCGGACCAGCCCAAACCGGTCGGCATGCCGGCCGGGGTTGTGGGACCGCAACATGGCATGTAGATGGTTAGCAGAACAGTCTGGAAAGGCTGGCCATAGAGGGTGATAGCCCCGTACGCGAAAACCAGAAGCAGCCTAGCGGTATCCCGAGTACCACGGGACACGTGGAACCCTGTGGGAATCTGGGAGGACCATCTCCCAAGGCTAAATACTAACCGATGACCGATAGTGAACCAGTACCGTGAGGGAAAGGTGAAAAGTACCCCGGTGAGGGGAGTGAAATAGTACCTGAAACCGTCTGCTTACAAGCGGTCGGAGTTCCGTTTCGACGGAATGACGGCGTGCCTTTTGCATAATGAGTCAGCGAGTTACTCTCTGTGGCAAGGTTAAGCCGCAAGGTGTAGCCGTAGCGAAAGCGAGTCCGAATAGGGCGTAGAGTCGCAGGGAGTAGACCCGAAGCCGGGTGATCTATCCATGGCCAGGGTGAAGGTGGGGTAAAACCCACTGGAGGCCCGAACCAATATCGGTTGAAAACGGTTTGGATGAGCTGTGGATAGGAGTGAAAGGCTAATCAAACTCGGCGATAGCTGGTTCTCCCCGAAATATATTTAGGTATAGCCTCGGGTGCTGAGCAGCGGAGGTAGAGCACTGGATGGGCTAGGGGCCCCACCAGGTTACCAACCCCAACCAAACTCCGAATGCCGCTGTGTGTAACCCGGGAGTCAGTCCGTGGGTGATAAGATCCACGGTCGAGAGGGAAACAACCCAGACCGCCGGCTAAGGCCCCCAAATGCATGCTAAGTGGGAAAGGTAGTGGGAACGCTCAGACAACCAGGAGGTTGGCTTAGAAGCAGCCATCCTTTAAAGAAAGCGTAACAGCTCACTGGTCAAGTGGTCCTGCGCCGAAAATGTAACGGGGCTAAGCATGCTGCCGAAGCTGCGGATCACGCATTAGCGTGGTGGTAGGGGAGCATTCCAGTTGCCTGTGAAGGAGGATTGCGAGGTCCTCTGGAGGTCCTGGAAGAGAGGATGCTGACATGAGTAGCGATAAAGCAGGTGAGAATCCTGCTCGCCGTAAGCCTAAGGTTTCCTGAGTAAAGCTCGTCTGCTCAGGGTTAGTCGGCCCCTAAGCTGAGGCCGAAAGGCGTAGGCGATGGGAAACAGGTTAATATTCCTGTACCACTCAGATGACGTTTGAGTGAAGGGGTGACGGAGAAGGGTAGGTCAGCCTGGCGATGGTTGTCCAGGTTTAAGGCTGTAGGCGGAGATTCCAGGCAAATCCGGAATCTCGTTAACGCCAAGGGCTGATGACGAGGTCATTTATGACTGAAGTGACTGACCCCATGCTCCCGAGAAAAACCTCGTAGCGAGTCATCTGTGTGACCGTACCGCAAACCGACACAGGTAGGCAGGGTGAGAATCCTAAGGCGCGTGAGATAACCCTGGTTAAGGAACTCGGCAAAATGGCCCCGTAACTTCGGGAGAAGGGGCGCCCGCATGTAGGTGAACTCCTTGCGGAGGGAGCTGAAGCGGGCCGCAGTGAAAAGGGGGTAGCGACTGTTTACTAAAAACACAGGACTCTGCAAACTCGTAAGAGGACGTATAGGGTCTGACGCCTGCCCGGTGCCGGAAGGTTAAGGGGAGGTGTTATCCTGCTTCGGCAGGAGAAGCATCGAACCGAAGCCCCGGTAAACGGCGGCCGTAACTATAACGGTCCTAAGGTAGCGAAATTCCTTGTCGGGTAAGTTCCGACCTGCACGAATGGCGTAACGACTTCCCCACTGTCTCGACCAGGGACTCAGTGAAATTGTAGTACTGGTGAAGATGCCAGTTACCCGCGGCTAGACGGAAAGACCCCGTGAACCTTTACTACAGCTTGGCATTGGGTTTTGGGGTAGCTTGTGTAGGATAGGTGGGAGGCTATGAAGTGGTGTCGCCAGGCACCATGGAGCCGTCCTTGAAATACCACCCTGGCTACTCTAGGATCCTAACCTCGGCCTGTCATCCAGGTCAGGGACAGTGCCTGGCGGGTAGTTTGACTGGGGCGGTCGCCTCCTAAAGAGTAACGGAGGCGCACAAAGGTTCCCTCAGGCTGATTGGAAACCAGCCGTAGAGTGTAAAGGCACAAGGGAGCTTGACTGTGAGACCTACAAGTCGAGCAGGTGCGAAAGCAGGTCTTAGTGATCCGGTGGTCCCGAATGGAAGGGCCATCGCTCATCGGATAAAAGGTACTCCGGGGATAACAGGCTTATCTCCCCCAAGAGTTCACATCGACGGGGAGGTTTGGCACCTCGATGTCGGCTCATCGCATCCTGGGGCTGAAGCAGGTCCCAAGGGTTCGGCTGTTCGCCGATTAAAGCGGTACGTGAGCTGGGTTTAAAACGTCGTGAGACAGTTTGGTCCCTATCTACCGCGGGCGCAGGAGATTTGAGGGGAGCTGTCCCTAGTACGAGAGGACCGGGATGGACGAACCTCTAGTGTTCCAGCTATCGTGCCAACGGTATCGCTGGGTAGCTATGTTCGGATGGGATAACCGCTGAAAGCATCTAAGTGGGAAGCCCACCCCAAGATAAGATCTCCCGTGGCGTAAGCCCCTGAAGCCCCCTTGGAGAACACAAGGTTGATAGGTCGGAGGTGTAAGGATGGCAACATCCTAAGCTGACCGATACTAATCGGGCGTGAGGCTTGACCAATTTTTCTTATTAACTAAGAAATACGGTATAGCTAATGAATGCCAGGAAAAAGCCCATATTTATATTTTATAAAGTAGTAAACCAGAAACATGCACAAAGTTTCCGGTGGCGATAGCGAAGGGGAAACACCCGTTCCCATTCCGAACACGGAAGTTAAGCCCTTCAGCGCCGATGGTACTGCCCCGTCAGTGGGTGGGAGAGTAGGTCACCGCCGGGATTAAATTTTAAGCCCCAGCCTAAAGCTGGGGCTTTTTTCGTGTTACCCTGTTAAAGTTATTGACAAACTACAGTTTATCCTTAAAATAGCTTGCACCTAAGTTTGAGGTACTGATCCCCGGTAGCTCAATCGGCAGAGCGGGTGGCTGTTAACCACTAGGTTGGCGGTTCAAGTCCGTCCCGGGGAGCCAATGTTTTTTTGCCCGGCTTTCATAGCCGGGCTTTTTTGTTTGCTCTTACTGGTACTCCTTCAATTTTTATCCTTTTTGCCATTACATCAGGCTTATCTCAAATCTTTCGTGTTGTAACCAGCAGTCCATTTTTTTACATGCTTTGCTCTAAGATTCTCCTGCTTTACCAAAAATGATAATTTCTTTTTCCTGGGGCTTTTTACTGTTCTCAGAGATTCATCTATTGGAGTGTTTTGGGGTGGTAGAGGAACTGAAACCTATCAAGTTGCTCGGTGCGGCTGTCCTCCTAAGTTTTTTCTGGAATGCCTTATTAGAGAGAGACAGGTCGTGCGCTCCAAATCTTCTCCAGTCCATTTTCAATCGGCCTACCAAGGCCATAGCATATAACGCTCTATTTTTTTCACAGTTGAAAGAAGGTTATGAGCGTTTTCATATTCTTTATTTGGATCTATCGAGTTGGTACGCTTTTGATCAAATTTAGGAAAATTGTCGGAAAATATTGCGTGTACGGAATAGAGGCAGATTTACAGGTATAACGAATTCTTTTTCATCCTGAACTGCAACTTTTCATTTCAATCACAAAATATCCTGCCTACCGGATTTAATCCCTTTCTGTTCTTTCTGCAGATTCAACTTTGTTTGAAGGTCTGAAGAAATTGATGACAATATGGTAAAAAAATGTTAAAAAGACGCCTAATATAACGGCAGGACATTTTTGCAATCTGAAAGCAGGGTGCAATAATCTGCGTTACATTGAAGTAGTTGGCCTTTTTACCTCTGTTCAGGGTTTGCTTCTAACGCCCATACGGGCAAAAAAAATATTTGGAGGAGATTTGTTATGGGACTCACGCGCGATGATATCATGAAGATCATCAAGGAAGAGAATGTACATTTTTTCCGTCTTCAGTTTGTGGACATCTTTGGCTACATGAAAAATGTAGCCGTTCCCATGTCCCAGATTGAAAAGGCTCTGGATGGGATGATAATGTTTGATGGCTCTTCCATCGACGGTTTCGTCCGGATCAATGAGTCAGATATGTATCTCAAGCCTGATTATGATACCTTCAGGGTTCTTCCTTGGAGGCAGGCTGACGGAAGAAATGCTGCCAGGATCATCTGTGATGTTTATAAGCCGGATGGAACTCCCTTTGAGGGATGTCCCCGCAACAACCTGAAGAGGGTGCTGGAAAAGGCCAAGAATATGGGCTTCACCATGAACGTAGGCACCGAGGCAGAGTTCTTCCTGTTCCAGAGGGATGAGGAGGGCAATCCGACTACTATAACCGACGATGTCGCAGGCTACTTTGATGTAGATCCTGATGATTCAGGTATCAACTGCCGCAGAGAGATCATTGAGACCCTGGAAGCCATGGGGTTTGAGATTGAGGCTTCCCACCATGAAGTGGCTGAGGGGCAGCATGAAATCAACTTCAAGTATGCTGATGCCCTTACTGCTGCAGACAATACCCAGACTTACAAGTGGGTGGTAAGGTGTATTGCTTCTCACTTCAACTTGCATGCCACCTTTATGCCAAAACCTGTTTTTGGTATAAACGGTTCTGGAATGCACACCAACCAGTCTCTTTTCAACCTTGATGGAACCAATGCCTTTTTTGATGAGAATGGACCACTTCAGCTCTCTGAGACCTGCTATCAGTACATCGCCGGTATTCTCAAAAATGCCAAGAGTTTCGTGGCAGTAACCAACCCTCTGGTCAACTCCTATAAGCGTCTGGTCCCAGGTTATGAGGCACCGGTTTATGTTGCATGGTCTGCATCCAACCGTTCAGCCCTGATCAGGATCCCTGCAAGTCGTGGTCTTGGTACCAGGACAGAGGTACGCTGCCCAGATCCGAGCTGTAATCCATACCTCGCTTTTGCAATGATGCTTACTGCAGGACTGGATGGGGTCGAGAACAAGCTTCAGGCACCTCCATCAGTTGATCAGGATATCTTTGCCATGACCGATACAGAAAAGACAGACGTTGGTATCGATTGTCTTCCTGCAAATCTCAAGGAGGCCCTGGACGAGTTCAAGGCCAATCCACTCTCAAAGGAGGCTCTTGGTGAGCATATCTTTACTAAATATATAGAGGGCAAGGAGAAGGAGTGGGATTCCTTCCGTACAGCAGTAACAGACTGGGAGATTGATGCCTATCTGAGCAACTTCTAAGGGAGTGGTTACCATATACTGTCTCCCCTTTTTTGGGGTTTTTAAATAACAGCATGGGCGTTCATCCTCGAAGAGTTGAATAAGGGTGCACGCCCTTTTTGGTTAATGAGGTTTCCCTGCAAGCCTGTGGGGCAGTACACAGGCCAGAACTATTAACAAGATGCCAACGCCAATGCCAAGAATCTCTCCTGGCAGAGGGATCACTCCTTGATATTTACTCCCGGTGACAGATCCAAGGGTGACCTTTCCTATATGAAAAACTTGCAAAACTCCGGTGGATTTTATCCAGTCATAGCTAAGCATATATGCGAAGGCCCCTGCAAGCCCGCCTGCAACAAAAAACAGGGCATCGATTCTGCCTGTGCCTGCTGCAGCCACACCTGTGCCTGGACAAAAACCTGAAAGGGCCCATCCTATACCGAGTATGATCCCCCCTAAAAGCACCCCAAGGTGTGCAGCCTTAACAGACATATGTCCTGGATCGACAACTCCTATCATCTGACCAGCAAACATCAATGTGGAGCTGATGCCAATTCCAAGAAGTATGGTCTTTGCCAGGTGCATATCTGTAAGATTGAGCATCTGGATGATCTTTTGCGGGTTGGTGGCGCCGATCCTGTCCAGCACGAATCCGAACAGCCCGCCTAAAATGAGTGCGATGAGCAGCGTGTCCATCTGTTATGCCTCCTTTCTGTACAATATGCGCGCAAGGATTACAGCAGAAGCAAAGGCGCCAGCAGCAAAGATGTAACCGGAAAGGGATGTTTGCATCATCCCGGACATCATGTGTCCTGACGTGCAGCCTCCTGCAAGGCGTGCCCCGTAAAGCACTATGAACCCTCCGGCAAAGGCAGCCATATATCGTTTTATAGGAGACGCTCCGAAATTTGCCTGCCAAATTGGTGGCATTTTTCTCTCTTCTCTTGGAACCCAGCCACGCAAAAAGGCTGACAAGGCTGCTCCACCAACTGAAGCGAGTACAAATAAAAAGCTGTAATTCAGAGGATTAGCTATATTTTTTGCATACTTGCCACCAGACTTGGCAAGATAAGAGTTGCTGGAGCTATATCCTGCCGGTGTAACTGTAACCACCGAATCATCTATCATGTCCCAGATAATTCCATCCAATATTACAAATTGTGTCGAGACCCCTATTGGCTTCATCAGCGCTACAGCCAAAAAGAAGAGCAGGCCCAACACCACACCACCAATTTTCCAGTCCCACATAATTGATCCTCCAGTCCAGTTATTTTGTTTGTTCTGCTTATTATAATAATGCTAATAAAATTGAGCGCAATCCAATGGGTATTTTTTTACTGCATGGCAGTAAACAATGTATGAGTTAAACTGCTACGATATTGGTTTTATTTATCAACAAAATCAATAGGATATATTTGGTAGGATATCCGTGATGATGAATTGGCCAAATCGAATGTGAGCAGAATTCATCTTTAAGCTGGTGAAACAACGCATAATGGAGTTTGAGGGTCATCTTTGACTTAAAAGGTGAGTTGTAAATTCTCAAAGGGATAAAAAAGGTAAAAGAGGGTGCAACCCAGGCAGGAAAAATCTCCAGGACTGAGGCAGACATTGACACTGTTGAGTGTCTCAGCTCTTTACTGTCTTGACTGCGGTAGCCGGCCTTCCCCGTTTTATAGGGATCTGCTGATCCAGTCCAAGCTTGCTTATGCGGTATCTCAACTGGCGAAAACTGAGTCCCAGTTCCTTGGCAGCCCGGCCCATTATGAAACTGTTTCTTTCTAACACCTCCAGTATATCTTCCTTGGAGAGTTCTGAAGGGCGGATGATGGTGGGCTTTATATCTGTATCAGCCTGTCTTTCTGTTGGCGCGGTAGCCCTCTTTGCACCCTTTTTCATCAGCAGCAGAACGTCCCGTGCCCTTATGACCGAACCCTCGCAAACGATAAAGAGCCGTTCGAGAAAATTCTCCAGCTCACGCACATTGCCCGGCCACTCATGTTGGCTCAGGAGATCAATGCATTCTGGAGTGAAACGCAATTCCCTCCCATATTCCTTGCCAAGGCGTCTCAAAATGAAATTTATCAGCAGTGGAAGGTCCTCTTTCCTCTGTCTAAGGGGAGGGATAGAGATGGGAAAGACATTCAACCTGAAATAGAGGTCCTCCCTGAACTCACCTCGTTCTATCATCTCTGTCAGGTCCCGGTTGGTGGCAGCGATTATACGGACATCTACCTGCCTGGTTTTTGTGCTGCCGAGACGTTCAAACTCCCTTTCCTGTACGAACCTCAGGAGTTTGGCCTGTAGTCCTGGAGATAACTCTCCGATCTCATCGAGAAATGCCGTGCCACCGTGGGCCTCTTCCAGCCTGCCTGGTTTACTGCTGGTTGCCCCTGTGAAGGCACCTTTTTCATATCCAAACAGTTCGGCCTCCAGCAGATTTTCCGGTAGGGCAGCGCAGTTAATCTTGACCATTGGCCTGGATGCCCTGGATGAGAGTTCATGGATGAGCCGGGCGGTCAGGGTCTTGCCGGTGCCTGATTCGCCCAGGAGCAGGACGTTGGCCTTGGTAGGGGCCACCCTTTTTATTAAGGCTACGGCCTTCTGCATCTCCGGGCTCTTGGAGCTGACCATGAAATCATTCAGCCTCTTTGAGAGTTCTGTTCTCAGGACCAGGTTTTCCTGCTTGAGCATGGATTCCCTCTGGCGCACTATGTTCTGGAGTTGGACGAACTGACCAATGATCAGTGCTATAATCTCAAGAAATTTCAGGTCTTCCTGGTAATCTATTGTCGAAGAAAAGAGCCTGTCCACTGAGAGGACACCTGTTGGCTGTTCCTCCAGAAGGATTGGAACAGCCAGAAAGGCTATACGGGACTTGGAAAGGCTCCTGGCCCTGGCCCTGGTCCGGTCGAGAAAGAGGGGTTCCTGGGTTATGTCCAGGATTATGCAGGGTTCTCCAGTCAGAAAGACCTTACCGGTCACCCCTTCCCCTGGTCCATAGATTCCCCTGGCCTCTTCTGCTGAAGATAGCCCATAGGATGCCCGTATTTTGAGATGCCCAAGCTCTTCATCCATAAGGGCGATTGTTGCCCTCTCTGTTGGCAGCCGTTCGCCGAGGATATGCAGGACATCCCTCAGCGCCTGATCCAGGTCCAGGGCATGGCCTATTATCCGGCATGCCTCATGTATTACCTGGAGTTTGAGCGCATCAAGGTTGTCCATGGTCTCTGTTTCCATTTTTGTAAGCGATTGCATGTAAAAGTTACACTGTGTCAGTTTTTTGTTGTTTTCTCTTCACAACTTGTTTGAGTCCATTATCTATCTTATGAGCTGGAGGATCTGATGGTTACTGCTCCTCCTCGACAAATTGCTGGACTATTTCTGCCACCTCACCATCGGTCAAAGGACGTTTGCAGGATCTTGAGTGTTCTCTTAGCGTAGAGGTTAGGCTTCTGATCATGCTGCCATCCATATTGCGTCCGAGTTCCTGGAGCTTTGCCCTTACTGAGGCAAGTCCTGATTTTCCTCCAATGGCAAGCCGTCTTGAGAGGCCAAGTTTTTCAGGCGGAAAGGGTTCGTAGAGATTGGGATCTTTATAAAGTCCCTCAACATGGAGGCCGGATTCGCAGTAAAAGAGAAACTTGCCTGTCACAGGTTTGAAGGATGACCAGGAGTCTCCGGAATAGCGGGCCACCAGATTAGTTATTTCAGGTATCAGATCTATCCGGTACTGCTGGCATCCCTTACGAAAATGTAAAAAAGCCACCAACTCTTCCAGAGGGGGAATGCCTGCCCTCTCGCCAAGGCCGAGAACGCTGGCATCCATCCATTGAGCGCCTGCATCTATGGCAGTAACTGCATTTCCCATGGCCAGGCCGAAATCGTTATGCAGGTGAAGTGATATTTCGCCATGACTGTACCCTTTTCTGAAGCGGTTCACCACCCGTATCAGATCCAGGGGCTGCCAGAATCCCAAGGTGTCAGAGAGTCGAATTCTCCGTGCACCGGCATCAAGGGCGGTTCTGGCCACCTGAAAGAGATAATCCTCATCAGCCCTGCTGGCATCCTCGAGGCCGAGCGAGACGAATTCAAAACGCTGTGCTGCATAGGTTGTCAGTTCCTCAACCCTGCAGAGCAGTTGCTCCTTGCTGATGCGCAGTCTGCGTTCCAACTGTATATCAGAGACAGGAGTACTGAGATTGAGCCTGATCCCATTGAATTTTCTTGCGATATCGATATCTTCCTTTTTGAGTCGGCACCAGAGGCTCAATCTCCCGGAAAGTCCCTGGTTCATGAGATTCGACCAGAGCCATTCCAGTTCCTCATCCGGCTTTGTAACACCTATCTCAAGCTCATCTATACCTATATCCCTGAGATGGAGGGCGATCTGCTTTCTGATTTCAGGCGGGAAATAGACGCCGAACCGCTGTTCCCCCTCTCTCAATGTGGTATCCAGTATCCTCATATATCCATCCTCCTGGAGTTAATGCCCTTTTGATACATAAGCACCAGCAAAAAGTGTTCCATGTTTAATTTTGTCCATAGAATCATGTTCTCTATGCCGTTTTTCTTCGCGTTAAATGTGACAATTAAAGTTTCAAATCTTCCATGTTGCTTTTTGTGAAGGTTTAGTTTTGTAACTTTTCTTTTTATCTGGCTGAAATTGTTAAACAATAAATTCGGCACGCCGGTTGCGTTATGTCAAGGCAAAGGCCAAAAGAAAAAACCAAAAGTTCAAGGAGGAAAATGGCTATGAGAAAGATCGGTATCTATGGAAAAGGCGGTATTGGAAAATCAACGACAACCCAGAACCTGACAGCAGCCCTTGCACATTTTTATGACAAGAATGTGATGATCCACGGCTGTGATCCCAAGGCTGATGCTACGCGAATCATACTCGGTGGTATGGGACAGGCTACAGTTCTGGATGTTCTCAGGGAAGAGGGTGAAGAAAATGTAACCCTGGACAAGGTGGTCAAGACAGGTTTTGGCGGGATCCGCTGTGTTGAGTCAGGCGGGCCGGAGCCAGGCGTCGGGTGTGCCGGGCGTGGTGTTATCACTGCTATCAATCTCATGGAAGAGCTTGGCGGATATCCTGACGAACTTGATTTCCTCTTCTTTGATGTGTTGGGCGACGTGGTCTGTGGTGGTTTTGCCATGCCTGTTCGTGAAGGTAAGGCTGAAGAGATCTACGTTGTTGCATCAGGGGAGATGATGGCCCTTTATGCTGCCAACAACATCTGTAAGGGTATGGCCAAGTATGCCCAGCGTACTGGCGTGAGGATTGGCGGAATCATCTGTAACAGCCGCAAGGTGGATAAGGAGCAGGATATTATCGAGGAGTTTTGTGAGAAGCTGGGTACGCAGATGATCATGTTTATCCCCAGGGACAACATCGTTCAGAAGGCAGAGTTCAACAAGCAGACAGTAGTAGAGTTCGATCCTGAGCATGAGCAGGCTCAGGCCTACAAAGAGCTGGCCAGGAGGATAATGGAAAATGACAATTTCGTTATTCCCAAGCCCCTGAGTATGCCGGAGCTGGAAGAGCTGGTGGTCAAATACGGAATCGTGTAGCAACAGATTAGGGAGGAAATTCAGATGAAGATGATAAAGGCTATCGTTAGACCTGAAAAGATGCAGGATGTTGTAGATGCCCTGGAAGAGGCTGGAATACTTGCTCTCACCAGGATAGATGTTGTGGGGCGAGGAAAGCAGGGTGGAATATCCACCGGAGATGTGGTGTATGACGAGATTCCCAAGACAATGCTTCTCATAGGTGTTGAGGATGATGCTGTGCCCAAGGCGTGCGATGTGATCATGGAGTCTGCACGTACAGGCCGTTTCGGTGACGGAAAGATATTCGTTACACCTATTACAGATGTATGGACCATCCGTACAGGAGAGGCAGGGTTGTAATAGACCCCTGTTTTCTGTGACAAGGAGGTAATATGAGCAATTTGTGTGAGGTGATGGCCATAGTGCGCACCAACAAGATGACAGATACCAAGAAGGCCCTTGAAGAGATTGGATACCCATCCTTTACAGCCTTCAGGTGTTTCGGACGTGGAAAGCAGGGCGGCAGGCTGAAGGAGCTGGCCTATCCGGTCAGTCCGGAAATAAAGGAAAAGATTGAACAGGCCCCGGCCTCTTTCATTCCAAAGAGGATAATCATGGCAGTGGTCCCGGAGGACACTGTCCCCAAGATAGTAGAGATCATCATCCGTGTGAACCAGACCGGGGAGCACGGTGACGGCAAGATATTTGTCTTTCCTGTAGAGGATACCAAGAGGGTCCGTACAGGAGATTCTGGTCTCGAAGCCCTCTTGTAAAGGAGCAAGACCATGTTGAGACATCCATGTTTCGATGAAAAGGCGCATAGAGAGGTGGGCAGGCTACACCTGCCAGTGGCTCCAGCATGCAACATAAAGTGCAGATATTGTGAGCCAGACTTCAGTTGTGTTCATGAGAGTCGTCCAGGTGTGACCAGCAGTGTGCTGCTGCCATCTGGTGTGGTGGAGTATGTAGAGCGGGCCTTGACCCTGGAGCCCAGGATAGAGGTGATCGGTATTGCAGGGCCTGGAGATGCCCTGGCCAACAAGGCTACCTTCAAGGCCCTTGAGACGGTAAGGGAGCATTTTCCAGAGAAGAAGATCTGTCTTGCAACTAACGGCCTGGCCCTGCCGCAGAATGTAGAGCAGCTTGCAAGCCTTGGTGTGGAGTTTATCTCTGTTACTGTGAATTTTGTAGAACCTGAGACCGGGGCCAGGGTGATAAAAGGGGTCAAGACAGAAGGCGGCCTAGCCGGTCCTGAGGCAGCAAGGCTGCTGCTGGAGCGCCAGCTCCAGGGTATCCAGATGGCAGCAGATGCAGGAATCCATATCAAGATAAACACGGTACTGATTCCTGGCATCAATGATCACGAGATAGACAGGATCGCAATGCTTGCCTCAAGGGCAGGGGCCAGTTTGATGAATATCCTCGGACTGATTCCTGTGGGAGAGTTCGCTGGCCGCAGGGCGCCTGGCTCAAAGGAGATCTCTATGGCCAGGAGCCGTGCAGCAAGCTACCTGCCCCAGTTTCTGTCCTGCAAGCGGTGCAGGGCAGATGCCCTTGGAATCCCCGGCAAAGGGGATAGATCCCTTGAGGGTATGTGTGCAGCAAAAGGAGGAAACCTATTATGCCTGTAGTACAGCTTAAATGTAATCTCTGTATCCCAGAGAGAAATAAACATACGATTGTTGTGGATGAGGACAAAAGCACTCTTCCCAAGTGTAATGCACCCACTGTTCCTGGTGACCTGACCGAGCGAGGGTGTGCCTATGCCGGAGCCAGGGGTGTTGTGGGTGGCCCGGTAGTGGATGTCATACAGATGGTCCATGCACCGGTAGGGTGTGCCTATTACACATGGGGCTCCAGGCGCCATCTTGGCGACGGATACAACTGGGCCATGCCTGGAGTGCTGGAAAACGAGGCCAATCACAGACGGCACTGCTACTGCACCGATATGCAGGAGAAGGATGTGGTCTTTGGCGGAATGGACAAACTGAAAAAGGCATTGCTGGATGCCTTTGAGATTAACAAGGGGGCAAAGGGTGCATTCATATATACAACCTGTACCACTGCCCTGATCGGAGATGATGTCGGTCTGGTGGCCAAGGAGGTGAGCAAGGAGGTAGGGAAACCGGTTTTTGCCTGCTCTGCTCCAGGATTTTGTGGTGTTTCACAGTCAAAGGGGCATCATGAGTTCAACTTCCAGTTTTATAAGTGGCTGATGAAGCTGAGAGAGGAACACCCGGAGGTTTGCCTCAAAGAGGAGGATAAGACCCCTTATGATATCAATCTTATTGGTGAATACAATATCGACTGGGATCTCCTTCCTGTGAAGCCCCTGTTTGAAAAGATTGGAATCAGGGTACTTACAGCCTTTACTGGAAATGCATATCTCGATGATCTGCTCAGGCTGCCTGATGCAAAACTCAACGTGGTTCATTGTCAGCGTTCAGCCACATATATTGCAGAGCTGATAAAGCAGGGCTTCGATGTTCCCTATTCCAGAGTCAGCTTCTTTGGGATCCAGCAAACCGCCAAGGCATTGCGCGAGACTGCGGCCTTTTTCGGAGATGAGGCCATGATGAAAAAGGCTGAAGAGGTGATACAGGAGGAACTGGATGCGGTTACGCCTGCCCTGGACTGGTACAGGGAGAGGCTCAAGGGGAAGAAACTTGCCATCTATGTAGGCGGTCCCAGGGTGTGGCACTGGATCAAGGCCATGGAGGATCTGGGTATGGAGGTGGTGGCCTGTCTGACCACCTTCGGGCACACCGATGACTACCAGAAGATCGTGGAACGGGTAAAGCCGGGGACGCTGGTCATCGATAATCCAAATGAGTTCGAGATCGAGGAGATGATCGAGAAGACCCAGCCAGACCTGTTTCTCACCGGTCTCAAGGAGAAATACTTGGTGAGAAAGTTTGGGGTAGCCACCCTTAACTCCCACTCTTACGAGTGTGGCCCCTATTCAGGCTTCAGGGGATTGGTGAATTTTGCCAGGGATATTTACCAGGCAGTTGCAGCACCTGTCTGGAAGATCGCCCAGGAGGAGTTTTAAAAAACTGGTCCCTGCTGCTGTCTTAACGGGCGTATCTGCAGGGACCCCGCCAGGAAAACAAGGAGGAAGATATGATCACTGAAATCAAACAGATCCCTGTTGAAGGGGTTAAATATAAACATTTAGGAATAGAGAAGAAACCATTGACGCCGGAGTATGTTCCTCCACCTGAGGAACTGGTCTCCAAGGAGAAACGTACTGTCTGCATCGACCCATCCAGGACCTGTATGCCCATTGGAGCGATGTGGGCAACCCTTGGCGTCAACAGGGCCATACCCTTTGTTCAGGGTGCCCAGGGGTGTACTACCTATGTGCGTTACACCTTTGCCAGGGTCTTTCGGGAGCCGGCCCTGATTGCAAATGCAAGCTTTCATGAAGATGCTGCTGTCTTTGGCGGAAGCAAGAATCTGATTCACGGACTCAGAAATCTGGTCTGCCGTTATCAGCCAAGCCTGATATCCATCGTCACCACCTGTTCCAGCGAAATAATCGGTGATGATATACAGGGCTTTCTCTATGAAGCCCTGGATGAGATGGAAGCAGAGATGGGACCGGAAATTCATGATATGGTGAAGTTTGTCATTGTGAACACTCCGAGCTTTGCTGGTTCCCACGTAGAGGGTTACAACAGGGCCTCCCAGGCATTTTTGAAGACCCTTGCCAAGAAATCGGGGCAGGATAGCAGGGATATATATTTCATCCCGGGCCAGATGAGCACCGGTGATATTCGTGAGCTGAAGAGGATGTTCAGCACCATGAACCTGCCATTCAAGATGCTTTTTGATATCAGCGATACCCTTGATTGCCCTCTGACAGGTATGCCAAAGAGCGTGCCCTATTATCCGCCGGGCGGTACTCAGGTCAGCGATTTTGTAAGGGCTGGTGATGCAGAGGCCATCTACTCCATCTCTCCTGCTGCTGGTTCTGCAGGTGTGAAGTGGCTGGAGAAGAGATACAAGGTGCCGGGTTTCATCAACACCATGCCTATTGGCGTGAAGAATACAGATAAGCTCATCAAGAGCATTTCAGAGACCACAGGCAGAAGCATCTCAGATGAGATACGTTGGGAACGCGGTATCCTGCTGGATGCCATGGCAGACTGTCTCCACTATACAATGGGCAAAAGGGTGGCCATCTGCGGTGATCCCGACTTTGTCTCTGCTGCAACCGGCTTTGTATGCGAACTTGGCATGATTCCTACGGCCATATTGATAGGAACTAAGAATGACCTTGCTGCTGAGACCATAAAAGATGTTTGCGATGAGTATGACCATTCACCTCTGATTCTCAATGACAGCGATCAGTTTGAGTGGGAATACGCCCTGAAGAATGACGCCCCGGACGTTATCCTGGGACACTCCAAGTGTGTGAATATCTCAAAGGAGATCAGAACGCCGCTGGTAAGGTTCGGTTTCCCTGTGTATGACAGGGTAGGGCTGCAGAGGGAGCCTGTTGTTGGTTATCTGGGCGGAGAAAGATTCCTGTCCAGGATAATAAATGCAATCCTGGATCATCACTATCCCGATGATCGGGTTCACCAGTAATTGCCTCCTTCTTTTTCCCTTTTTCAAATCAATGTGGCCGGGATATCATCCCGGTCACTGTACTTCAGCAGAGCAGGAGAATGGCTATGGCACCTATTATTTTCAATAAAACGCCATTGGAGAATGTGATACCCAGCAAGGCACCAGGCAAGAAGACCCAGCCTGGCAGGATGAGCCAGAGGAGTTGTGTCTTCTTCGGCGCCAGGTATGTGCTTGGTCCAGTGAAAGAGGCGGTGCATATAGTGCATGGAGGTGCTGGTTGCGGCTATTATGGAAAGATGGTTCGTGGTGTGCCCCATTCCCTCTACTCCACTGATATGCAGCAGAATGACGTGATTTTCGGTGGTGCAGACAAGCTGAAGACAGCACTGTTCGAGGCCCTTTCCATGAACCCTGAGGCAAAGGGAGCCTTTATCTACATAACATGCCTCTCTGCAATTATTGGTGAAGATGCTGAAGGCGTG
>JALSKY010000088.1 GCA_026988585.1 Deltaproteobacteria bacterium | reverse complement strand
AGTCTGAGGTTGTACTCCTCAGAGCCGGTACTGTCTGTATGTCCCTCCACCCTGATCCGGGTCTGTGGATATTGCGCCAGTACCCTGGCTACCCTGTCGATCTCGGAATATGCACCAGGCTTTAGTATAGAGGAGTTGACATCGAACAGCACGTCTCCCTTGAAGGTTATCGCTATGGTATCACCCTGCCTCTGGATGGAGGCTGCCTGAGATGCACCCATCGCATCCCGCAAGGCCTGTTCCTGCTGGTCCATGTATCTGCCGATACCTGCGCCTGCCAAGCCACCTATGGCTGCTCCGATTGCAGCGCCTCCAAGGGTTGAGTCGGTATTATGGCCTATTGCCTGGCCAATGATTGCCCCGGTAGCAGCTCCTGCAGCAGCGCCGTAAACTGCGCCTTGCTGGGTCTTTGTAGGTGGTTGAGCACATCCTGCCAACATGAGAGCTACTATTATAACTAGTGCAGTGATTCGTAACATTTTTCCTATCCTCCTTTTTTCGCTCAGTGAACATGAAGCATTAAGCAACAACTGTGCCTCTGTAAAGATCTGACCAATATATTCCATGGAAATCTGCTTGTCATCTCTCACTCTCTTGTCATCTGCCTCCGTAGTGGTTTATGCTGAACTCCTATTCCCTTTTTTTTGGATGGCCGACATTTTTGTCGAGTTTGGCAGGCCATTTCTGTCATGAATATGTTATAAGGCAGGTAAATTGTTGCTATGGAAAAATTAGTTCTGGTTGGAGCAGGTGGGTTTTTTGGGGCCATCAGCCGATATCTCGTAGCAGACTGGGCGGCTGCGAGGTTGGGAAGTGGATTCCCATACGGGACACTTTTCGTTAATGTTGCAGGCAGTTTTCTGCTTGCCCTGTTTTTGGGACTTGCCCTGGAGCGTCTGCTTATTGCCCCGCCCTGGAGGCTGTTTTTTGCCATAGGATTCCTGGGATCCTTCACCACCTTTTCGACATTTGCCTTTGAAACCGATATGTTGTTCAGAGATGCCCAGTGGCACCTGGCCTTTTTGAATGTTGCCGCAAATCTTTTGGTCTCCTATCTGGCAGTCAGGCTGGGAGTGATGCTGTCTCGGGCCTTCTGAATGAATAATGATTTTCTCCAAAGGTTTGGCAAGGATGTAATCGGAACAACAGTAAAAAGTAGGGAGTTATCGGTTAGCCATGTACATCAAGCGTATCCCAGCAAAAAAGATGACCATATATCTGGATGACAACACCAAGTATCAGGGCAGAGCTGCCTATCAGGCGGTCCTGGATCTTCTCATGGAGAAGGGGGTTGCAGGGGCTACCCTGTTCAAGGGGGCTGCAGGTTATGGAGGAGACAGGAAGATGCACTCAGCATCAGTGCTGAGGCTGACAGAGGATCTGCCCTTGAAGATAGAAGTGGTGGACATGGAGGAGAAGATCGAGGCCGTTCTGAAAGATATCATGGAGATCGTCAAAAAGGGGATGGTTATTCTTTCAGATACAGAGATGGTGAAGAGATTTGAAGGTGAGGCGTAACAGGAGCCTTTCCTGTGATACAGCATTTTTTTTAGTGCCTTGATCCCCCGCATGAGATCCTGAAACGAGCCGGGAATAGAGCGATATCTCATCGTTTCCCTGCTGGCGGAATCTTGCCGCCGAAGGTAGGTTCGCCAGGTTTTACAACTCCCTCAGGCATTTCTTCTGCTTTTTCACCGCCTATTAGATAGCCGCCATCTATGAGGATGGACGTGCCTGTGATGAATCCGGCATTGAATACGAGAAAATTAACGGCATCTATGATCTCTTCTATTACACCTGTTCTGCCCAGCAGTGTATGGTCTATAATTGCCTGCTGTTCCTGTGGTGAGAGAAGGCTCCACCCCCTGGTTCCGGGACCATGCCTGGTTTCGAAAAAACCCAGCATCAGCTCATTTACTCTGACCTCTGGCGCTGCCTCTCTGGCCCACTGCCTGGTCAAGGACCTGATCGCCCTGTTTGACAGGCTGTAGCAGTCGTTGAATACAGGGGCGGCTGGCCCGGCCCTTCCGACCTCGGCAGCAATGGAAGAGATGTTTATCACAGAACCGGAACCACCTCTTTTGAGATGAGGGAGCAGGGCATTGAACAGGTTCCATTTGGCCGTTACAGTGGTCTGAAATTCCAGGTCCCACTGTTCAGGTGTATATGGGCCATGGACAATGGGCCAACCACCGCGTTCTATGTTGTTTATGAGTATATCTGCCCTGTTCCATAGAGATATTGCCTTGTCAGCGACCATTTCTGCATCTTTTCGATTGCGGAGATCTGCAGAGATGGCATGATACTGGGCACCGCTCTTGCTGCACGACTCCTCCATGACAGCCTGCATCTCCGGCAGTTGCTCCAACCAGTCGTAATAGAGTAGCAGTGTGTTGACTCCCTTGCTGGCAAGGGATGCGGCTATTCCAAGGCCTATACCTCTTATGGCGCCGGCGACTATGGCAACCTTTCTCTGTTCTGACATGATCCAACCCTTTCCCCTCTTCCTTTTTCAACATCTTCTGTCTGTCGGTGGTACCGGGTATTGAGCAATCTCCTTCTGATCCGTTTATTTTATAATCAAAAGGGGATATATTGAGCAACTGCTGGCTGTATCTGGTCCTATCGTTTTCCGTTATGACTGATCTGTTGTGGTCTATTGGGCCAGGGCATAATAACAGCAAAAATCTGTTGAAAGAGGTGGTTCAATGTATGCTCCAAAGGATTATCCCCAACCGGTAGTGCCAGTAAGGCTTGATCTCAGCAGCAAATTCTGTTTTTCATGTGACAAGGAACTGGCCTGTTTTACCAAGTGTTGCCGCACCAACAATATCTCACTGACACCTTACGATATAATCCGTCTGAAAAAGAGGCTGGGCCTATCTTCTGATGAGTTTATCCGGATCTATACATTGCCTGGCAAGGTGGAACAATCAGACCTCCCCATCCCGGTTATGAAACCCCTGGATGAAGAAAACATGATCTGTCCCTTTCTCAGTGATGAGGAGGGATGCTCCATCTATGGGGACAGACCCTTGGCATGTCGTTACTATCCCATTGCAGCAGGGCTTTTTCATAATAGCGACCTTGCAGACAATGAGAACTTTTTTGCCCTGGTAAAGGAACCTGTCTGCCTGGGCCATGATACCGGCCAGGAGATGACCATTGCTGAATGGCGTGAATGCCAGGGTATTCCTGAATATGATGTACACAATGCCGGATGGATCGAGATCATTCTCAAGAGAAAGAGTCTGGGCCCTTTCGTGAATATACCTCCCAAGACCCTGGAGATGTTTTTTATGGCCAGTTATAACATCGATGCCTTTCGAAGGTTCGTTTTCAACAGCAAATTTCTTGAGATCTATGTTGTGCCTGATGAACTTGTGGAAAGAGTGAAAGAGGATGACCTGGCAGCCCTGGAACTCTCCATGAACTGGTTGAAAAAGACCCTGTTTGGTCTTGGTGACCTGGAGATTCGGGAACAGGTAGCTCCCTTTGAGCAGATTGAGGTTGACTGATCTACTATGGGTTTTCCAGGCATCTATTTGCATCCTGCTATTTTGGTATGGCTTCCTCATTTGCATTTGCAGGATTGAATTTTTGTTTAATAGGGAATGGATCTCTGCCGAAAAGTGAATCAGAACTGGGTGCGTACTGGTCCCAAAATTATCATTTCAAAAGGAGATTCATTTCAAGGTGGATGCAAAGATAATTAACCCTTTTTTGGAAGCGGCAGTGAATGTGTTGAAGACAATGGCAATGGTAGAGGCCAAGCCAGGCAAACCCTTTTTGAAGAAGGACTCAAAGGCCTTTGGTGATGTTTCCGGCATAATCGGGATCACTGGCGATGCTCAGGGCTCCATGTCCATCTCCTTTGAGGCCCCTGCCATCTGCGCAGTAGTGGCGAATCTCTTTGGTAACGAGGTAAAAGAGGTCAATGACGAGGTCAAGGATGCGGTGGGCGAGATGACCAACATGATATGTGGAGATGCCAGAAGGCGGCTTGAAGGGCAGGGGGTCTCTCTTCAGGCAGGCACCCCTACAGTGGTTGCGGGCAAGGATCACTCTGTTACCCATATCAATACCGGGCCCATGCTGGCTGTCCCCTTCAGCACCCCAAATGGAAGGTTTGTGGTAGAAGTGGCCTTCAACGATTGATGAATCAGCCGTTTGTAAGGGCAACTGTACCGATAGTTTCTGTTTCTGCTTCCTCCTCCTGTTACCAGGCAGCACCTTGATCCAAGGTGTTGCCTGACAAAGGTCTTTTTGAAAGATTCCATACAATTCGTAGCTCTCCTTTTTTCTCTTCTCTTTCAGGACAAATCCTCCTTTTTGGGGTAAATTTAGCTTCTCTATGTTTCCAATGTCAAACAGCGGAAGGAATTGGTGTTATGATTCAGGCCAATATGGTGGAGAAACGGCTTGCCAGGGTCAGGAGATCTCTTGGAGCAGCAGGACTGGATGGGCTTCTGGTGACCTGTCAGGAGAACCGGTTTTATCTCAGCGGATTTTCTGCCCATGACACTGCAATAAATGAGTCCTCAGGGGCCTTGCTTATAACCCGTCATCGAGATTTTTTGTTGACAGACGGCAGGTATCAGCTCCAGGCCCGGGAGGAGGCGGCGGGATTTCAGCTAATAGTTTATAAAAAAGGGCTTGCGGAAGGTTGTAAGCAGGCACTGGAGATTACAGGAGATTCCAAGATAAACAGGATTGCCTACGAGCCCTCCTTCATCACCTGCGAAACTCTTCAAAGGCTCAGGTCGGCCCTGGGAGACCTGGAGTTCAAGCCTTATGGCCAGAAATTGGTTACCATGAGATCCATCAAGGATGAACAGGAACTCGATGCCATTAGATCTGCAGTGTCTGTTGCTGAAGATATACTCCAGGATATATGGGATAGGATCAAGCAGGGAATGACAGAGAAAGAGGTGGCCTTCATGTTGCTCGAAGGCTGCTACCTCAGGGCGGATGGCCCCTCTTTTCCCCCAATAGTTGCTTCTGGACCCAATGCTGCCCTGCCCCATGCAGTTCCCTCTGACAGGAGAATACGGGAAGGGGAGCCTGTGATCATAGATATGGGGGTCAGGCTGAACGGTTACTGTTCTGATATGACACGGACTCTCTTTGTTGGTGAACCTGATGATCAGTTCAGGAATATATATATGGTGGTGAAGAGGGCACAAGCCGCTGCCCAGAACGGGATTGCCCCGGGCATCTCTGCCAGGACAGCTGATATGATTGCAAGAAAGGTGATCCAGGATGCTGGCTATGGAGATTTTTTTGTCCATTCTCTTGGACATGGAGTCGGAATTGCGGTGCATGAGATGCCAACACTCTCCTTTCGGAACAGAACCCATCTTCGGCCTGGAATGGTGATAACTGTGGAACCGGGCATCTACCTGCCTGGCAGAGGCGGTGTTCGCCTTGAGAATATGGCTGTGGTAAGGGAGGATGGCCTAGAGGTCCTGAACAGCAGCAGGTGGTATTATGAGTTCCGTGCCTGAAGAGAATCGTTCCGGTGCAGTGCCGGATGGAATGGAACAGGAGAAAGAGTTGAGCAGATCCATTGGTGCTGCCGGTTCTGATGAAGAACCCATTGACAGGGAACAGAGCCTTACAGAACACCTGAAGGAGTTGAGAGACAGGCTGATAAGGAGCCTGGTCGCAGTTGTTATAGGATTTGGGATCTGTTATGCGTACATAGAGCCTATTTTCACCCTGCTTTCCCGGCCACTGGTGCAGGTTTTGCCTCCTGGCGAGACCATGATTTTCACCTCCTATCCAGAGGCCTTTTTCACCTACCTCAAACTTGCCCTTGTTGGAGGGGTTTTCCTGGCAAGTCCATATATTCTGTGGCAGATATGGGGGTTCATCGCCCCAGGCCTTTACAGCCATGAGAGAAAATGGACAGCACCTTTTATCCTGTTTGGTTCCCTGTTCTTTGTTGGAGGCGGCCTTTTTGGCTATCTCGTTGTGTTCCCAGCAGCCTTTAATTTTCTTGCAGGCTATGCAGGGAAAGACCTGAAGCTCATGCCTGGCCTGAGTGAATATTTCACATTTGCCATCAAGTTGCTGCTGGGTTTCGGTCTCGCCTTTGAGTTACCGGTTTTTATGGTTTTCCTAAGTCTAATAGGGATAATAGACGCCAGAATGCTCAGGGAAAACAGGAAATATGCCCTGCTCATAGCCTTTGTCATCGGGGCCATACTCACCCCAACTCCTGATGTGGTGAACCAGTGTCTGCTGGCCTTTCCCCTGCTGTTTCTCTATGAGATAAGCATCTGGGCCATAGCCCTCATTGGCAAAAGGAGAGAATCTCAAGAATAGTCTCTTTATTGTAGATGTTATTGATTCCCCAGATGTTTGCCTGGACCAAGGCTATATCCGCTATCTTTTCGTGATCCTCCTGGGTTATCTTCAGACCTCCCAGAGATGCCGGGCACCCGATCTCCCTAAGCCAGGATGCCAGGGTTGAGATGGCTGCTTTCGCTCCGGTTTCACTGCTGCCTTTTGTCTCAGTGTTCAGTACATTTCTGCCCATATGGGCGATCTTTTCACCCTCATTCCTTGCGGTCTTCCAGCGCATCCATCCAGGCAGCAGGGCTGCAAGACCAGCGGCATGGGGAATGTCGAATATAGCACTGACCGCATGTTCTATCATATGGACAGGAAAGCGATGTTCGCCTACTCCAGCCTTTGTCAATCCGTTCAATGCCAGGGTAGCTCCCCACATCATGGTTGCCCGGTAGTCATAGTTGCCGGGGTCCTTCAGGGCACCTGTGGTGGCATTGATTATATTTCTCATCAGTGCCTCGGCAATACTGTCCTGGATGGGGGTATCGGGGTAGGTGCCGTTGAAGTAGGGTTCCATTAGATGGCACACTGCATCCACCCCTCCATATGCGGTCTGGTTGGGGGGTACTGTGAAGGTAAGCACTGGATCAAGTATGGAGACCTTTGGAAAGGTGTGTATTGAACCAGCAGCCAGCTTGAGGCCTGAGTCCTCGTTGGTGATCACCATGAATCCGTTCATCTCTGAGCCTGAGGCTGCCAGGGTTGGGATGGTCATTACGGGAAGGGCTGAGTCTATCTCCTTTTTCCCCAGAAAGATATCCCAGACATCATCCTGAATTTTAGTGCCGGCTGCAATGGCCTTGGCAGTATCCATGACGCTTCCTCCTCCCAGCCCGCAGATCAGATCTACATCAAATTTTCTGGATAGATCTATTCCCTCCCGGACCTTGGAGAGCCTGGGATTTGGAACAACTCCTTCAAGGAAGATGATTTTTAATCCGGCCTGCTCCATGAGATCTGTAACCCGCTGGAGTACTCCATTTCTTCTGACACTCCCTGAACCTATCACCATCAGGAGCCTGCTGCCCAACTCTCTTGCTGTTTCTCCTGCCCTTTCCACCTGATCTCTTCCAAAAATGATCCTGGTGGGATTTTGAAATTCAAATCTGTCCATTTCTCTCGCTCCTTTTCCAGACACGGCTGTTGTCCAAGCCTTTTTGAAAATATCAGTTCTCTGCAGGAGTGGTCAACCAGCATACTATCGGTAAAAAATCTAAATCCACGCTGGCTTACAGGATGCCTGTTTCTGTTTTCATGTCACACCTGCTGAATCGTCCAGGATATGTCAACATACCAGTTTTTTTACAGTCTGAGCTAACAGCTTTTTTTGACGACAAAATTTTTTTCTGATGGATCTTTAATTTTTGCTCATTGAATTTTGGCAGGGAACTTGGTATAAAGCTGAATTCAACGTTTTGTAGGGGGAATTTTCTAAATGGATAAAGTTGACGAGAAAAAAGAGACACAAACCGCCGCAATGGATGCGGAAATGGTGGCAGAGGCTGCCTCTGATGCAACTGCGTCAGCAACTGAACCCAAAACTGTAACAGCAGCAACTGCAGATGAAGAGAGCAATGCTGAAGATATGAGCCAGTTTGAGACTCTCTTTGAAGAGAGCCTTAAAGCCTTCGAGGAGGGGGAGATCCTCCAGGGCACGGTGATCAATGTAGATCATGATACAGTGATGGTGGATATTGGTTACAAGTCTGAGGGCATCATTCCAATTAGGGAGTTCAAGGATGCCGAGGGCAATGTCACTGTTCAGCCTGGAGATACTGTTGAGGTATTGCTGGAAAAGTGGAGTCCTGAATATGGCACCATGCGTATCTCCTATGCCAAGGCCAAGAGGGGCAAGGTCTGGGACCTGATAATGGAGGCCTTTGAGGCAGGCGAGCCCATTGAGGTTGCAGCCTTTGGCAAGGTCAAAGGTGGCTTGACCGTGCGTATTGGTGAGGGTGCCGGGAGTGTGAAGGCCTTTCTACCATACTCACAGATAGATGTGCGCCCACATCCTGATATGGATAGCCTGATTGGCGAGAGCTTCATGTGCAAAATTCTGGACTGCAACCGCAAAAGGGAAAATATCGTGGTTTCCCGCAGGGCTCTTCTTGAAAAGGAGATGGAGGAGAAAAAGAAGGAGACTCTCTCAACTCTGGAGGAGGGGCAGGTAAGACGTGGTGTTGTGAAAAATATCACCGATTACGGGGTGTTTGTAGATCTCGGCGGTATCGATGGTCTGCTTCATGTAACAGATATCTCCTGGGGCCGTGTAGGGCATCCATCCAAGGTGTACAAGGTTGGTGATGAGATCGAGGTCAAGGTGCTATCCTTTGATCCGGAAAAGGAGAAGGTTGCCCTTAGCGTCAAGGCCCTCAAAGAAGATCCCTGGCTCAATGTGGAGGAGAAATATCCAGACGGCTCCAAAATCAGGGGTAAGGTTGTCAGTCTCACTGAATATGGTGCATTCGTTGAGCTGGAAGAGGGAGTCGAGGGGCTCATTCATGTCTCTGAAATGTCCTGGACCAAGAGAATCCGTCATCCCAAGCAGATTCTGACTGTGGGAGATGAGGTTGAGGCAGTGGTTCTCAAGGTTGATCCTGATGCCAAACGGATCTCTCTCGGCCTGAAGCAGATAGAACCCAATCCCTGGGATCTGGTTGCTGAAAAATATCCTCCAGGAACGGTGATCGAAGGTAAGGTTAAAAATATAACTGAGTTTGGTCTTTTTATCGGAATAGAGGAGGGGATAGACGGGCTTGTTCATATCTCCGATCTTTCCTGGAGCAAGAGGGTCAAGCATCCTTCTGAGCTATACAAGAAGGGAGACAGTATCCAGGCAGTGGTGTTGAATGTGGACAAGGAGAAAGAGCGGTTTTCTCTCGGTGTCAAACAGCTCGTTCCTGATCCGTGGGAATCAGTGCCTGAACGCTATCCCATTGGAAGCTCTGTCACTGGCAAGATCACCAATGTAACCGATTTTGGTATCTTTGTTGAACTGGAGGAGGGGATTGAAGGCCTGATACATGTATCCGAGATAGCTCCGGGCAAACCGAAAAGTCCAGTGGGAGAGTTCAATGTGGGAGACGAAATTACTGCAAAGGTGATAAATGTCTCCCCTTCTGATAGGAGAATCGGGCTCTCAATAAAGCGAATCGCAGAGGATGAGGAGCGCTCATTCTACTCAGAGTATGCCAGCAGCCAGGATGCGCCTACAACCCTTGGCCAGCTTCTTCAGGAGGAGCTGAAGACCAAGGAAGACAAATAGTTCCCATTCAATGAGTGATCAACAGATCCCTTGTCAGTCTGACGGTTCTTCGCGCAAATCCAGGGCCAGCACCTTTACCATTGTGCTGGCCACCATTGGAGGGCTGGCCCTCTCCTCTTTCATTCTCTTTTTACTGTTCTCTCTGTTGATTGTTCGGGGCTCCATTTCAAAGGTCTCTGATCTTGGTGGCCCATCTATTGGCGTGGTACCAGTGGCAGATGTTATTACTGATGCCAGTGATACCCTGAAGGCCATGAGGGATTTTGCCAAAGATGATGATGTTAAGGCAATAATACTAAGGATAGACAGTCCTGGTGGGGCTGTTGGGGCCTCTCAGGAGATCTATGCTGAAGCGAGACGAATAGACAAGATAAAGCCTGTAGTTGCATCTCTAGGCAATGTTGCTGCTTCCGGAGGCTTTTACGCAGCCTGTGGCTCTCGGTATATAGTCGCAAATCCAGGCTCCATTACCGGCAGTATCGGTGTGATCATGACCATCCCAAATCTTTCAGAGCTTATGCAGAAGATCGGGATCCGAACCACCGTACTAAAAAGTGGCAGGCTCAAAGATCTGGCATCTATGACTCGTGAGCTCACACCTGAAGAGCGGGCGGTCCTGCAAGGTGTTATGGATGATCTTCATGCCCAGTTCATGGAGGATGTGGCCTCTGCACGAAAAATGGATCTGTCTGTTATCAGGCCGATAGCTGATGGTCGCATCTTTTCCGGGCGGCAAGCCTTTGAGCTCGGTCTCATTGATGAGACAGGCAATTTTTATCAGGCGGTTAAAAAGGCGGCGGAGTTTGCAGGGTTGGAGGGTGAGCCACGGCTTTGTTACCCAGAACAGGATAAGTTGGACGAGATATTGAATATCCTGGAAGGGTCTGGTGCCAGGATGCTTTTTCGCCTCTCGGAATTGCTATCCTATTCCAGGTCAAGTGCCGCACCCAATTAGGATTTCAGGAGCTATCCATTTCAATGAGCTACCAGAAGAGTCCCAAGGCCTTTCTCAAGAAAGATCTGATCCATAGAATGAGGGAAAGGTTTCCTGAACTGATCCAGTCTGATCTGGAAGATGTTGTGGATTCCATCTTTGAACAGATGGGAGCTGCCCTGGCAGAGAGACGCCGGATTGAAATCAGGGGGTTTGGAGCCTTCTGGTGTACCCGGCAGAAGGGTAGAAGATTCATAAATCCCAGGAATGGTAAGGAGACCAGTTGCCCAAGCTCATTCAGGATAGTTTTTCGTCCAGGCAAGGGGCTGAACGGCAGGTAGTAAGTTGCTGTAGTCGTTCTTGGTCACCTATTCTGTCTTCGTGATAGCTTCTTTCCTCTCCTGGCACAGATCTTTTAACCGGCTTTATCATCTCTTTCTGTTCAAATCGATGCGTTTCACTCGATCTATCTGATAGGCGTCCCTAATTTTGTTTCATTTTCTTGATTTTTTCGTCTAAATAGGTAACAACTGCTATAATTTATTGTGTTTATTGTGTCTCTGGCCATCTCTCCTTAGTAAATTCATTGGATCTGCCTGGCTGGTCGAAAAAGGGGATAACAAACGGGAACGAGGTTCATGCCATGATTGCAGAGAACGCACTTCCACCTACAAAGTGCCTCTTCAACTTTTTTTCCATCTTTCTGGTTCTGGTAGTTTTGGCCGGCAGCTATACCAATCTCTATGGGGCAGAACAGGACTTTGGGGATGGGGTAGATGACATTCTATCTTTGAGTCTTGAGGAATTGATGAATTTTGAGGTTACATCAGCCTTCAAGAAGCCTCAGAGCCTTCGGGATGTCCCGGCTGCTGTGTATGTTGTAACGAACCGGGAGATCAAGCGTTCAGGAGCTACCAGTATCCCTGATCTTCTCCGTATGGTTCCCGGTGTCAATGTGGCCAAGATAGACAATGAAAACTGGGCAGTATCTATCAGGGGATTCAATGGCCTCTTTTCAGATAAGCTGCTTGTTCTCATGGATGGACGGCCACTCTATTCCCCTCTTTTTTCCGGTGTCTTCTGGGATGTCCAGGATACCCTCCTTGCGGATATCGATAGGATCGAGATAATCCGCGGGCCTGGTGCAAGCAGTTGGGGCTCTAATGCGGTCAATGGGGTTATAAATATCATTACCAAGGATAGCAGCAAGACCCAGGGAGGATTTCTCGAGCTCGGGGCAGGTACACTGGAGAGGGCCTTTACCTCTGTAAGATATGGGGGCAGACTGGGTGACCTCGGCACTTTCCGGATTTATGGCAAGGGTAATGAAATTGGCCCCCAGGATGAAAAGGATGGTGATAAGGCCTGGGATGACAGGAGGATGGGCAGGGCTGGTTTCAGGACAGATCTCCATTTTGCCAATGCAACTGATCTGATCCTGCAAGGGGACATCTACACAGGAGATGGTACCTCTTATGTTAATCAGTATGCTCATGACTTTCTTGAGAGAGTGCCGTACAAGACTGATGTTATGGTTTCCGGTGGAAATATCATGGCCAGATTTTCCAGGCTTACCGACCTTGGCCACCATATTGATCTGCGCTTTTTCTATGATCAGGCCAGCAGGCAACATGGATTATTTGCCCAGGAAGACAGGGAGAACATAGAGGCAGAGATGCGCTATCGTTTCTCCTATCTCGACAGCAATGAGTTCCAGGCAGGTATAGGTTACCGTCATTCATGGGATGATGTCCGGTTCACCGGCTACTTTTTTGACCCGCAAAAGAAGAAAGATGATTATTTCAGCCTGTTTTTTCAGAATGAGAGCAGTTTTCTTCAGGGGGCGTTGAAACTCATCCTTGGTTTGCGCATAGATAACAGTACCTACTCTGAACTGGACCTTCAGCCTACAGCCAGACTTCTATACTCCATAAACGACAGCCAGAGTGTCTGGCTTGCTGCTTCCAAGGCCACCCGGAGTCCAAGTCGGGCCAATTTTTCTTCCCGCTGGGTTGTGAGCAGCAGGCCGGATCTGAATCCGTTTCTTCCTCCTCTTGCAGTCTTTGTGGGTGATGACTCCTTTGACAGCGAGAAGCTCACTGCCATAGAGGCGGGCTACCGTATCTCATGGAAAGATCTGGCATCCCTGGACCTGACCGCCTTTGCCAATTTTTATGATGATCTCTTTTCAGGCAGGCAGGAGGCCCCAATCTTCTATCCTTCACTGGTACCCAATCTGATAATCCCTATCGTGCCTGAAAACCATGGAAAGGGAGAGAATTTCGGTTTTGAGATAACGGGGAATCTCAAGCCGAAAAAGTGGTGGAGGATGGAGCTTTCCTACTCCTATATGGATTACAGCTACTGGATTGAGAGTAAGTACAGGGATACCTCCAGCATGCCGGCCACATATATGGTGAGTCCGCGGCATATACTCTCTTTCCGCTCCAGTTGGGATATTACAGATGATATTGCCTGTGATCTCTGGATACGTCATACCTCCGAGATTGCCGGCCTGGATATTCCGGTTTACACAGGGCTTGATCTGAGGCTGGCCTGGAGGCCAATGAAGGGGATGGAGATATCTGTTGTTGGCAAGGATCTGTTGGACCCCCATCATCCGGAATTCAGGGATGATTTTTTGCACACTATCCAGACAGAAGTTCCAAGATCTTTATATGCAAAGGTGACATGGCACTTTTAACTGTCTCAAGATATCAGGTATTATCCTGGGCCTTCATGAAAAGGCAGGGCGTTGCATTCCATGTTGTCCTGGCCTTTTTGGGATTGCTGGTGGCTGCGAACCAGGTGACCGCCTCAGAAGCTATCAAACTGAAACAGAAAGAGGCCGTACTCAAGGCGGCGTTTATATTCAATTTCATAAAATTTACTACCTGGCCGGAATATAAGACAGATGACGGTTTGATCGTTATGGGAGTTCTGGATGAAGACCGTCCAGCTTGCAGGCAGATATATCTTCTCAATGGCAGGACTGTTCAGGGCAGGGGGCTGCTTCGTGTAGAGATCTTGACTACTGAGATGTTGCCTCTTCATCTACAGGAACTGAGTCTTATTTATCTGGATGATGCCTCGACTCTGTCTGATGATATGCTGGACCTGTTGATCCGCCATCATGTGCTGATCATCTCAGGCTGCAGGGATAGCCTGGAAGAGAGGGCAATGATAGCCCTTTATGTGGACAGGAACAGGATGCGATTCGATATTAACAGGAGATTGGCTGAAATGGCAGGTATCCATTTCAGCAGTAAACTCCTGAATTTAGCTGGGCGGGTGTTCTAAGGAGATATGTCCTTTTTTTTCTCAATGTCAAATTCATTTCAAAAGAGGCTGATTCTTTCAATGGCAGGGCTGTCCATAGGGATTATGGTCCTCTTTCTCATTGCCTTCTTCTGTTTTCATTTTCTCAATACGATTTCCAATTACAGATTCAGGACTCAGCAAGCAGCAAAGATTATCGGAGCCAACTCCTCTGCTGCCCTTACCTTTGGTGATACAGAGGCTGCGCAGGAGATACTGGATGCCTTGAGAACAGACAAAGATGTTGAAGCGGCATGTCTGTTTGAGGTTGATGGTTCTCTCTTCGCTTGCCTGCAGGAAGATATTGGCTCAGAGCCTGGCAAACTGCCTGATAATGTGGGAGACCTAAATGTCGGAAATAGACAGGGGTTCCATCATGTCGACGTGGTTCAGGAGATTCGTTACAGGGGGGACCTGGTAGGATATATCTGGATTAGAAACGGTCTCGCCTCCTTCAGATCAGAATTTTTCAAGACCGTTATGGCAGGATTGGGTGTACTGGTGGTGATCTCCATTCTTGCCCTCTGGCTTGCAGGCCGGATCAGCCGAAAACTGATTCAACCTGTCAGCTCCCTGATCTCATCCATGGAACAGGTATCTGAGAAAAAGGATTATTCCCTCAGGGTAGAAAAACAGTCTGATGATGAACTTGGGTTACTAGTGGAACAGTTCAATTCCATGCTCGAGGCTATACAGGAGCGGGATGAACTCCTTGCTGATTACAGTAAAGATCTGGAAGAAAAGGTTGATATTCGCACAAGAGAGTTGGAAAAGGCCAACAGGGAGCTGGAAAGGGTAGTGCATGATCTTGTTCAGGCAAAAGAGAGGGCCGAGGCGGCCAGCAAGGCCAAGAGTGCATTTCTTGCCAATATGAGCCATGAGATTCGTACTCCTATGAACGGCGTTCTTGGAATGGCAGAGCTGTTGATTGACACTCCCCTTGATGCCCGCCAGAAACAGTTGGTTGATTCCATACTGGCCTCAGGAACGATTCTTTTGAATATTATCAACGACATCCTGCAGTTATCACAGATTGAAGCAGGAAAGCTGACTGTAAAAACTGCTCCTGTTGATCTTCGTAAGCTTGTCCTGGAGATAGTGGAGTTGTTCCGGCTTGAGTCCAGCCAAAAGGGGATAGATCTTTTTGTGGCCATAGATCCAGCCATACCTGATCTGCTTGTGACTGATGCTGTCAAGATCAGAGAGATTCTCATAAATTTAGTTGGTAATGCAGTGAAGTTTACATCGGATAATGATCTCATTGTCAGTGTGAGGCTGGATCGGCATCAGGCTGGTTCAGATCATGAACCAGCAGATAAATATCAGGTAGAGACGATTATTGAGGTTGAGGATCGCGGCATTGGAATTCCTGAAGATAAGCTCAATTCTATCTTTGAGGAATTTTCCCAGGTGGATACCTCTTCCACCAAGTCCTTTGAGGGAACCGGGCTTGGTCTTGCCATTGTCAAGAAGATAGTCGATCTGCTGGGTGGGTCCATAACTGTCAAGAGTCGTGAAGGTGAAGGAAGCCTGTTCCGGTGTGTGCTGCCTATGCAAATTTCTGATGAAGATGCAGGGGATTTATCAGATCTGGAAGGACAGAAAGGGTTGGTTGATTCTCAATCCGTTTCGCCCCCGGTAGAGATGCCTCTGTTGGTATTCACCAGAAATGGCTTTTTGAAGGAATCCCTCAAATCTTTGTGTGGTTTTTTCAGGATTCAATCCAGGTTTTCAGACGAGATTGATTTGGTAACCTGGGATGAGCTTGGTGCCGAAAGAGGCCGGATGCTCCTTCTGGATGCAGAATTGCAGGGAGATCAGCGTGATGATAGAGGTCTTGGCCATCTGTTTCAAAACACTTTATCAGAGAGTGACAAGGCTGGTATCTTGGCGGGGAACCGGGACAAGGGAGTTCATCCCCCTGCTGGTGTCTATCTGGTATCAAAAGCAGATCTCTGGAGAGAGTTCCCGGAATTTCTTTTCGGAGATAACAGGTTTCAGGTTAGGGACGTAGAAGATGGTGAAAAGGACCAGGGCCAAAAGGTCCAAAATTTCCAGGCAGAACCTGGGACTAAAAAGAGGATCCTTGTAGTGGAGGATAACCAGTTGAATCAGCAGCTCATCCAGGATTTTCTGGAGCGCCTTGGTTGTGAGGTTGAGATGGCATCAAATGGCCAGGCTGGTGTCGAGCTATTTTTGAATGGGGATTTTGATATGGTCCTTATGGATTGTCAGATGCCGGTTATGGACGGCTATGCTGCTACTGAGGCAATAAGGAGCAGCGGTGCAAAAGGGCATAGAGTTCCTATTATCGCCCTGACTGCATATGCCTTAGAAGGTGACAGGGAAAAATGTATTGATGCAGGGATGGATGATTATCTGCCGAAACCATTCCGCCTGAAGGATTTGGAAAATATGCTCAACCACTGGCTGGGTGCGGAACACAGAGGGAAAGAGGTCACTAAACCAGAGGAGGGTACAGAGGAGATGACAGCGAAGGAGGATGTTGAAGCCCCTTCAGGTGATACCGGTTTTGATATATCTGTCCTGGATGAGTTGAGGGAGATGGGAGAAGAGATCGGACAGGATATGGTCTCTGGTGTTGTAGAGAAGTTTCTCGAAAATTCGCCTGGATATATAGATGGGATGGCAAGGGCAATAGCAGAGAGAGAGCCAGAGGCACTTACTGTCAATGCCCATACCCTGAAGGGATCCAGCGGTATGATAGGGGCAATGGCCCTCTCAGCACTCTGCCTGGAGATGGAAAATAGGGGGCGGGCTGCAGAGCTGGAAGGTGCTGATGGACTGCTCAAAAAGATTGAGCAGGAATATAGGCGTGCAGAGCAATTTCTTCAGAACTATATCTCAGGCCTATCTTCATCTTGACCCAAAAACGGTATAATTTGGTCATGTTTTGTAACTGTCATAAGATTTGCTATAAAAAGAGCATCTGGATTTTGATGGTCTTTTTTATTGGAATTTCTGCCATGGAGGTGGATGCCATGAAGATATCTTCCCCTGCCTTTGTTCATGGAGGCGAGATACCCATGATTTATACCTGTGAAGGTGATAATATTTCACCGCCATTGCGGTGGCAGGACATCCCTGCTGGCGCAAAGAGTCTTGTCCTGATCGTTGATGATCCTGATGCACCTGATCCAGCCAATCCCAGAATGACCTGGGTTCATTGGGTGCTCTATGATCTCCCGCCTGCTTGCAAGGGTCTAGACCAAGGGGCAGGTAACCGGGAGGGTGCTCTCCCTCCAGGCACTGGAAACGGGTTGAATGATTGGGGCAGGGTCGGCTACGGAGGGCCATGTCCGCCTATAGGCACCCATCGCTATTTTTTCAAACTATATGCCTTAGACACTGTTCTGCAGTTTTCTGAGCCACCTGTCAAGGCCCAGGTTGAATCAGCCATGCAAGGCCATGTTATGGAAAAGGCAGTCCTTATGGGCAGATATCATAAACAGGGGAGAGCGAAATAGAAGCAGTGTGCTGGCGCCAGATTCCAAAATCGGATCCCATCCCCAACACTGTGAGGACAGGATGGAAAGTATACTGTCTTTCCTTGCATGCGGAGCCTTTTTAAGCGTTGTCTCCCTGTGGGTCGTATTACAAACGCATAACAAGGCTCTTGCTACCCATGAAAATGAAAAGAGGAAGAAGGTATTTTCACGGTAAGATTATTCCACCATGCATTTGAACTGCACACTCTGGGATTATCTGTTTGCTAACTTTCTGGATGGCAGCCAGGCAGATCAAACATTGAATCTGAAATTTATGATGTCTCCATCCTTGACCTCATAATCCTTTCCCTCCAGCCTTACCTTGCCCGCCTTTTGGGCGGCTTGGTAGTTGCCTGCTGCTATGAGATCGTCATAATGTACCACTTCTGCCCTGATGAAGCCTTTTTCAATATCTGAATGAATGGCGCCAGCGGCCTTGGGGGCCTTGGTGCCCCTTTTTATGGTCCATGCCCGAACCTCATCTTCTCCTACAGTGAAGAAGGATATGAGACCGAGAAGCCTGTAAGACTCCCTTATCAGCCTGAATATTGCCGGTTCTTCTATCTCCAGCTCCTTCCTGAACTCCAGGGCTTCATCTTCCGGCAACTGGGCAATCTCCATCTCTATACTTCCCTTAATCTCCATGAGAGAGATCCCTTTTGGCAATTCGAGATGAATACTCCCCTCCTTTGTATCTTCATTTATGTTGAGTACCACGATAACAGGCTTGGCAGAGAGAAAGGTGTAACCCCTTAGTTGTGGTGCCGCAGCTATGTCTGGAGCTATTCTCAGGGCATTTCCGGCATCCAGTATCTTGTAGGCCTGCTGAAGCAGTTCCAGTTCTACAGGATCACCTTTTTTCCCTTTTTTCACCTCCTTTTCCAGGCGCTCAAGCCTTTTTTCAACGCTCAAGAGGTCGGTGAGGATGAGTTCTGACTCGAACTGCTCGAAATCATCCTGTGGCGCAGGTTTCTGACCGGCAAACTCAAAACCTCTTACGACATGAACCAGTGCATCGCAAGGCCGCAGAAGCCTGATAATGTCATCCATGACATCCTGCTTCTCGCCACTCTTGGCTGAGATGGAGCCCCCCAGATCTATATACTGTACCTGTGCAGGAATGGTCTTTTTAGGCTGATAGATCTCAGTGAGTTTCCAGAGTCGTGGATCCGGAACCTTGACCTGAGCGAGATTGGGATCTTTCTTGCCGCTGTGGAAGGCTGATACATCAGCCTGGCTGCCTGTAAGCGCATTGAATATGGTGGTTTTGCCAGAACCTGGCAGTCCTACTATGCCTATTTCCATCTCTGTTTCTATCCTTCTCTGTTTTTCAGTATAGTTCTATCCAGATTGGAGAAATTAATGATCTGGATCGGTTGTGATGCCTGTGTTGGCAGGGAAATGTTCAGCCCTAATGTGCGCAAGGAGTGGTGTCTCCCCTGATCTTTTTTATGGCATGGTCCAGAACCGGAGACAGGGCGGTGAGTCCATCCTTGACCCCTCCAGGACTGCCGGGAAGATTGATTATCAACGTATTGCCGCGCACTCCGCATATTGCCCTGGAGAGCATTGCCCTTGGTGTCTTCTTCAGCCCCTCCAGGCGCATAGCTTCAGCCATTCCGGGAATTTCATAGTCCAGGACCTGTTTGGTGGCCTCTGGTGTTCTATCCCGGGGGCTGAGTCCGGTCCCGCCTGTTGTGACGATCAGGGCCAGGTCGTGGTTGTCACACCAGTTCTCTATCATGCTGGATATGGCAGCGGTTTCGTCCGGGACCACTGCGTGGAACTCTACACGGAAGAGAGTGGTGGCCTGGAGAAACTCCACGATCCAGGGACCTGTGGAGTCCTCCCGCCTGCCGCATGCAGTTGAGTCGCTCACTGTCAATACTGCTGCATGGTACATGGTTATATATTTCAGTCCTCTTCCCTGTTTGCTGCCACAATCTTTTCCTGGAGATTCGCAGGGACCTCTTCATAGTGTGAAAATTCCATGGTGTAGCTGCCCCGGCCTGCTGTCATGGCATTGAGATCCAGTACATATTTCTGCACCTCTGCAAGAGGTACTGTGGCAGTGATGGTTTGATATCCATCATGTGGGTCCATTCCCATCACCTTGCCTCTGCGGCTGTTGAGATCCCCGATAATATCGCCAATGTTTTCATCAGGTACTGTCACTGTAAGTTTGACAATGGGTTCCAGCAGGGTTGGCTTGGCCTCAAGTAC
>JALSKY010000087.1 GCA_026988585.1 Deltaproteobacteria bacterium | reverse complement strand
CTCAGGAATTGCTCTCATCAAGTGGTCAGAAGGCCCTTGATAACTTGGAATCAGAGATGATGAGTCTGAAGCGGTTCACCAGGGATGTAAGTCTCTTTTCCAAGCGTCCTGATATTAAAAAATCCATGTTTGGACTCAGACCAATGGTTCAGGGCCTTGTCAGTTCCATCTCACTCATGGACAGGAAGGATGTAAATATAAAAATAGAGATGTCCGGCAGTAAGGAGATCTATATCTTTGCAGACAGAGAGTTATTATCACAGGCTTTACTGAATCTTTTGATAAATGCCTACGATGCGGTCCTGCCTGGAGGGAGTATTGTTGTCCAGGTTTCAACCCAAGGTGACAGGGTGCTCCTGCAGGTCATTGATAATGGCACTGGTATCCCGGTCTCCCTTAAAGAGGAGATCTTTTCTCCTTTTTTTACTACCAAGGGGCCAAAAGGTTCAGGCCTTGGCCTTGCAATTGCTAAATCATTTGTTGAGGCCCAGGGAGGCAGGATCACCTGTCACAGTGAAGAAGGGAAAACAGTTTTTTGTATAGATCTGCCAAGGGGTTTTTAAGGCCTCTATCTCTGCCATATATGGACTTTCGTCTGAGAGTAATTATTATGGATAGCAAATAGATCGATCTTGGCTTGAAAGCCATATGTGGTCACTATATTCGAAGTTTTGCATGTTGTTTTGTACAAAATGGTTAACTTGTCTTATTATTGTAATTTTTGGAGGGTTTAAAGATGGCTGAAAAGAAACAGAGGATTTTGAAGAAGGATTGGATCACCTTTTTGAAGGATTTTACCAGAATGAACCAGTCCAGAAGGGCTATGGTCACCATAGGTGATGATACCATAGTGGGTGAGCACGGGATGCCTCTTATTGGTGTGGATTATGATGAAAAGGGAAGAAGGGTAGAGATCTTTCTTGGCACTACTGATCCGGATAATCTCACACATCTTGCCCATGCAGTGGACGTCCCCAGGGCTATCTATCTCATAAGGGATGAAGAGGCCCCCAATCCGGTAGTGGGATTGCAGATCCAGGGAAAGCCCAAGACACCCATGACAAGGATCAGGTTTGTTGATGCTGATCAGGCAACAGGACTTCATTTCTGGGTTGCTGCCGTTGCCCACACCCTGTATGAGCGCCGCGGTGGTGTGCCTGGGGATGATCAGGGAGACTGGTTCAGGGCGGAGCAGGCAGTTCAGGATGTGTGTAAGAAGATGATTGAGGAATAGTTCCATCAAGGGCTTGTGTATATGTTTCTTCAGGACAGTTTGAAGAGGAGCGGCAGGCAGTTCGACAAGGTCCGAACACCGCAGGAGACCCTGGACTGGGTGGAATCCAGATTCAGGGATTCTGGGATCTCCATCCTCAAGGAGTGTGTCAGGATAGACAAGGGTAGATTGGGAATCCCGGTCTACGTCAGTCGTTACTCTCCAGAGGCAAGCAGTATCACGGGCACTCAGAAACAGATGGGTAAGGGTGTGACACCGGAACAGGCCAGATGCAGTGCGGTTATGGAGCTGGTTGAGAGGTTCAGCGTGTTTTCCTTTCTCAATGAGCAGATTTTCCCTGTGTTGCCCTATGGTATCCAGGATGATCCAAAGGTATCCTTGGAGCATCTGTTACAGGCCGTTCAGTGTAGGGAAGATCTGTCTTCAGATATGCAGAGATTGTTGAACGACTTTGCTCTTCCCTGGGCAGATGGTATTCATGTGAACAGAGTGGTGTTTTCGGGAAATGCTGTTTCTGAAGAAACTGCTACAGTGAATATACCGTTTCAATGGTTCTGGATCATAAACGAGTACAATGGTTCTGCATCGGGAAACAGCCTGGAAGAGGCTGGGGTACAGGCCATTTCCGAGGTGGTGGAACGTCACTGCTGCTCAGAGATTACAAGGCACAAGCTTAGAACTCCAACCATTGATACATCTTCTGTTACAGATCCTGTTCTCAGGGAGTTGCTGGATAGATTTCAGTCACTCGGGATCAATCTCGTACTAAAGGATTTTTCATTGGATACTGGGATCCCAACTGTTGGCGCCATAGCTTGGGATCCTTCAACCTTTCCTGAACGGAGTGAGATTGTCTATACAGCCGGCACTTCCACCTCTCCTGTCCGTGCTGCTGTAAGGGCCATAACCGAGGTGGCACAGCTTGCTGGGGATTTCGACACCACCGGTCGTTATCTTGAGAGCGGGCTTCCAAAGTTTGCAACACTTGATGAAGCAGCCTATGTGCTATCCTCTGATGAGAAGGTGGATCTCCATAATATGCCTGATTGCTCCCATGATAACTTCAGGCTGGAGATAATAGATATGGCCACCAGGCTGTATAAAACAGGGTTTCCTATCTATCTTGTGGATATCACGCATCCCCGTCTGGGAATCCCGGCTGTTTACGCCATAATGCCAGGTAACCATTTCAGGGATAGGACCATCAATATGGACCTTTCTCTTCATCTTGCCAAGCTGGCCACATCAGGCTACCTGCAATCCCATGAGGCAATGGTGTTGCTTGAGAGGCTTTATGCCATCTATCCTGAGAAATATCATCTGGCCTTTTATCTGGGACATCTCTGGGAGCAGCAGGAAGAATGGCGCGAGGCCAGTAAATGGATGGAGCAAGCCCTGTCTCTTGGGCCAGATGCCGATGCCTTGGCAGATATTTTGTGTCATATAGGGTTCTGTCTAAAGGAAATGGGTGATATTGACGGGGCTGTAGATTATCTGAAAAGGGCCATTTCAGAATTTCCTGAACAGAGGGATGCCTGGAGCCTCTTGGGATACTGCCGCTACGTGCAGGAACGGTATTATGAGGCAATTGAGTGTTTTGAACGGGTTATCGAGATCGATCCAGGTTCTGCTCTGGATTATGCAAACATTGGAAGTAATTTGAGAAAGCTTGGCATGGGGCAGGCTGCCCAAAAGTGGTACAGGATGGCCCTGGAGCTGGATCCTGGGTTAGAATGGGCAAGGGAACATTTGAGCAGCCTTGAACAGGCCTTAAATAGCGGGTGAATTGGTATGGTTGAGGAAGTTTCATCCCGTGCCTTGTAATGGAGTTTTACTCCATTCATGGTTCTCCTTGGAGGACAAATAGTGAACCCAAATTCATTGGTTATTAAAAATCATCTTGAACCGTTCTATACCTTGATGAAATTGTTTGTTTTTTTTGGGCTGA
>JALSKY010000086.1 GCA_026988585.1 Deltaproteobacteria bacterium | reverse complement strand
TCTTTTTTATATCGGATCATGAGTCCCTCAGGAACTATCTGCAGCAACCGGGTCCTGCATATATCCAGGAGTATCTGCCAATTGACAGGGATATTCGGGTGGTAATCATCGGTGGCCGGATCCAGCTGGTTTACTGGAAGCTGGCCCAACAGGGTGAGTTTCGGACAAACGTTGCCCTGGGTGGGCGGATCTCCTTCGACCCTGTACCTGATCCTGTCCTGGAACTCGCAATGCAGGTGCCAGAGAGGACAGGCATAGATCATGCCGGGCTCGATATCTGCTGGTATGATGGAATGCCTTACCTGCTGGAGGCCAATATCCAGTTTGGACGGCAGGGGATGGAGACTGCAGGTCTCAGGATAGGAGAGATCATCTGCTCCATGATAGGGCAGGGTGGGTTTTTCTGTTGATCTGGGCTTACAGTTTCCAGCAAGCTTGCCACCCTCTCCATTCCCGGGTTAGATTTGTTACTGTCTGTTTTGTTATTGATGCTTATCTGTTTTCAGGCCTTTTATCTTTACAGGAGAAAAATGAGTCATGAAATATTGTACAGGAAATCTTGGCAGGGTCTTTGTGGTGCGCCTTGAGCATGGTGACATAGTTCATGAGTGCCTTGAGTCCCTGGCTGAAAAGGAGAAGCTTGAGGCTGCCGCTGTCATAGGTGTTGGAGGTGCGGATATGGACAGCCTCCTTGTAGTGGGGCCTGAGGATGGCAGGCGGATACCACCGGTGCGTCCAATGACCCACCTGCTTCACGAGGCCCACGAGATAGTTGGTACCGGCACGCTTTTCCGTGACGATACCGGAAGGCCCCTGCTCCACATGCATATGGCCTGTGGAAGGAAGGATAGGACTATTACCGGATGCATACGGTCGGGGGTGAGGACATGGCAGGTGCTGGAGTTCATAGTGATCGAACTCTTGGATTGTAATGCCAGGCGTATGCCGGATCCCCTGCTTGGAATCAAACTGCTGGATCCGACAGCACAGGGATCAGGTAACAGGCAAGGAGAGAGTGAATGAGGACTGTTTTTGGAATCAGGGTAGGGGTTTTCACACTCCTGACGATGTTACTCTCAGGAAATTTTTCCTTCCTCTCTTCATCTGCTGGTGGGTCAGCTGCCCTGGCCGGTACTGCTCCTGCTGCAACTGTAATGACAGGGAACGATGTGGGGATAACGGTCCGGGACAGCTCTGCTGTCCAGCTCATGGGGGTGGTGGAGAGGCTTCAGAAGCGGTATGACAAGACCATTGATATGGTAGCATCCTTTGAGCAGCTGACAAAGGGGGCCGGAGATTCCACTGGTACCAGGGCATGGGGGCATGTGTGGTTTAAGCGCCCGGAACTGATGCGCTGGGAATATCTGGGGCCAGAGAAGAAGCTGATAGTCACTGGAGATCAGGATGTCTATCTCTATGAGCAGGACGTCAATCAGGTAACAGTGATTCCCCGCAGTCAGTTTCTCAACTCCGAGATAACCACGGCATTCTTTTGCGGCAAGGGCAGGCTTCAGGATTATTTCAAGATATCCTGGGGCAGATCTCCGGCAGGACGGCAGGAACAGGAACCATGGGTGCTGAAGCTCCTGCCGAGAAAGGCTACAGAGAACCTGAAGGAACTCTATATCTTTGTTGATCCGCACAGTTATCTTGTGAAGGCGGTAAGGCTGCTGGATCAGCTCGGCGGTGAGACCGAGATAAGGTTCTCCGGGATCAGGATAAATACAGGTGCAGATGATGCCCTGTTTAGATTTGTTATCCCCATGGATGCTGAGGTTTTTCGACTGGATTAAAACTGGTTGCAGGAGGTTCGGATGTCCAAAGAGAGAGAGGAATTGAAAAGGCAGATAAGAAGGCTGGCCAAGGAAAAAAATGCCATCATCCTGGCACACAACTACCAGGTTCCTGAGATCCAGGATATTGCAGATCTGACAGGGGATTCCCTGGCCCTGAGCATCCAGGCATCCAAAACCGATGCAGATATCATAGTCTTCTGTGGTGTACATTTTATGGCTGAGGCAGCCAGCATTGTTTCTCCTGAAAAGAGGGTGATCATACCTGTCATAGGTGCTGGTTGTGACATGGCAGACATGCTAACTGCAGAGCAGTTGCGCAAGCTCAAGGCCAGCCATCCAGGTGTTCCTGTAGTTACCTATGTAAATTCCAGTGCAGAGGTGAAGGCAGAGAGCGATATCTGTTGCACCTCTGCCAATGCGGTTCAGGTGGTAAAGTGGACCCGATCCGGCAGGGTTATCATGACTCCTGATCGCAATCTTGCAGACTGGGTCCGGCGGCATACCCGGCAGGAGATCATAGCTTGGGATGGTTATTGTCCATATCATGATGCGTTGACTGTAGAGGCAGTGGAGCTGGCCAGGCTCTCCTACCCCAATGCCGTGATCATGGCCCACCCAGAATGTCCTGCTGCAGTTATTGATATGGCTCACGTGGTGAGAAGCACTTCAGGAATGCTTGAGTATGCAAAGAAATCCGATGCCGAAGAGTTTATAGTTGCCACTGAGATCGGTCTTCTGCACACCCTTAACCGCCAGAATCCGGAAAAGCGGTTTTACCCGGCATCTTCAGAGATGGTGTGCAAGAATATGAAGCTGATAGGTCTGGAGCAGCTCAGGGCCTCATTGGAGAGAGAAGGGCCTGTGGTATCAGTACCTGAGGATATTCGTATCAAGGCAATGAAGGCAGTGGAGCGGATGATGTCAGTGCCGAGAGATTGATGTTGACAATAAGGAAAAATTTTTTTAAAAAAGTTATTAAAAATTTTTCCGGGAGGTTTTGCCAATGTTGAAAAACGTAAATGGTCGTCAATTTTGGTTCAGGCTTATCTTTTTCATCAGTCTTTTCAATGTGTTGTCCACTGGGAATGTCATGGCTACCTATACCTTTGATTTTGGGGGTGTTAGCCAAGAAGGGAATCCTCCAGAATATTGTGTTAGCGCCTATATCGATCGTGTAGGAGGCTTGTATGGGACGGCTGAAGCGGTTGTGAAAGAATTGAATTTTAGTTTTGAGAGGGATGACGGATATGAGTATGAAGTATCGGTGGGCAACTATACGATTGGCAATAAAACAGGATTGATGCTTGGAGTATTTAAAGAACAGAATGATGTAACCAAAGATATGGATATTGCTTTTTGGGGTGACGAAAAGGCAGTTCTAAAACAATATG
>JALSKY010000085.1 GCA_026988585.1 Deltaproteobacteria bacterium | reverse complement strand
GAATAGACAGATCAGAATGGCAGGATTTTTTTGACAAGGTTTCCAAATCAATGAAAGATCAACAGGCAGAGATAGAGGTGGCAGCATTTAGTGTATTCGACCAGATTGAAGCAGAATGGCTGACGATTATCGGGATATCCTATGACCCCAAGGATGATATTATCTCTGTATATCTTGAAAACGAAAAGGGAGACAATCTAGACCATTTGATCCACAGGCCTGAAAAGGTCGAAGTGTACTATAAAGATGATGCCATCACAGAATTCAGCATACTAAGCAATGATGGCAGCGACACTATCATCCGTCTCAAAAGCCCTCTGAAGCTCTGATAAGGCATGTCAAGGGAGGAGAGCGTCTTGTTCTCTCCCCTTTTGATCAGCCATTGGCATAAGATTTCATGAGTATCTCAACCTCTGCCTGCATAAGCTGCTCCTTTAGGCAGTTACACTCAGGTTGAGATATCTGCGCCCCCTTAAGCCCACCATTCAATGCTATCTCGGACAGGAAAAACTCCCCGCTTTCGATTAACAGGAGATCTATATGGGCCCAGGGAAAACCTGCCTTCTCCATGATCTTCCTGCAAAACTCCTCCTGGGATCCTGAAAGGAGGTAGGGCGCATTTTCCGCACCAAAATAGATATTATTTCTAAATGAACAGGGATTCATACGCTCATAGGCCTCTACATAATCTCCAACAATGACAACCCTGACATCCAGAGCATCAGGGATAAAGGGCTGAAGGACAAAGGGATAGAGATGCTCGTCCATATTTCCTGCCCAGGTGACCATATTGAACAGTTCTTCCAGTGAGTTCCAGAGATTGATTCCTCTGCCGCAATCCCCCTGGTTTCTTTTGGTTATAACCCTTTTTATGCCAAGCCTCTCGAACATGGCCATGGCCTCAACCAGGTGAGAAAACCTGTGGATCACGACGGTCTCAGGGACCATGAACTCTCCGAGCACGGCAGCCTGGAGGGCCTTTGAGCCATTCATCAACTGGGAAGTAACAGATGGAAAAAACCTTACACCCCGCTCCAAGAGAACTGTCAAGATAGGCTGATCCTGCAGTGTAAGGGGCAAGATACCCAGGACAAGATCGCCTTCACCAAGAATTGCTGCAGACCTGCGGAACTCCTGATAAGAGCGGACAACCCTGCATCTTATTGCGTTCTCCTCTTTTTTTTTACCTTGCATCAAAAAATCATCTCTGCAAAGCGGTGATAATAGGCACTGAGATCTGCATGACAGACAGCGCAGTAAAGCCTCACCTCTCCGTTGATGGTGGAATCGTCGCTTTTGGGTGTAAAACTGCCATCGCTGTTCTGAACATAGTTTGTGATTATGGTGACATCATGGGCCACCTCTGTAAAATAACGGTCATTCCCACACTCTGGGCAGGAGAGATGTTTACCTGCCTGCCAGGAGCTACCAGGCACCACAATCCTGGTTCCACTCTTGTCATTGACCGATTCTTTTATATCCGGTTTCTTGTTCTGCATCTAAGAACTCTCTATTAGCCTATTCAGGCATGAAGTTTTTCCGTTGCTCAGAAAAGAGAATTTTTCATTCCTGTTATCCAAGTTAAATTATATCCATAGAAACTGGATTCCGCCACAAGGAGAAACTACCAGTATGAAATTCGGGAGATGGACATCCACGATACAGGGAGTATAATTGGACTTGAGCAGTTATCAAAACTTAACATAAAAATTTATATCAAACCATGAGCTCAAATAATAACCATTGTAAAAGCTGCAGCAATGAAAGGGGTTCTGGAGAGATCTGTAATGGCCATTCAGTCAGAGGCCTCAGAAGACTCTCCAACAAGGACCGCCTCCGTACATTTCTGCAACTGTTCAAAAGAGATGACCGTGTACTGGTGCTGATAGTGGCTGATCCTGACTCCATGGGAAGTGCCTTTGCAATCAAGCGCCTTCTGAGCCGTCGAGTCACCGAGGTGGTCATTGCCTACTGTAACCAGATAAAAAGGCTTAACAACATCGCCATGCGGGAGATCCTGAAGATCCCCATGCAACCTCTCAGGGGCACCAAAAGAGATGAATTTACCAAATTCATCCTGGTGGATTCACAGCCAACCCACAAGAAAGAACTTAACAACATCCCCTTTGATGCAGTAATAGATCATCACCCCCTTGCAGATGGGTGGGATGCCCCTTTCATGGACATAAGACCAGAATATGGTTCTGTATGCACCATGATGGCGGAATATCTCAAGAGTGCAGGTATCAAACCATCAATGGCACTGGCTACTGCCCTCTTCTACGGTATCAAGGTAGATACGAAAAACTTCACCGCCAAGGCCTGCACACAAGACATCCGCGTATTTCAGGCCCTTTTTAAGCGCATCAATCAGTACTGGCTTAGCAAGATAGAAAAGTCTGACATGCGCAAGAGTGAACTAAAGTATTTCAAGATCGCTCTTACAGAGATGAAGTTCAAGAAGAAGAGGATATTTGCCCATATAGGCAAACTTTCAAATGCCGATGTACTGGTACTGATTGCAGATTTTTTTACCCATGTGCATGAAGTGGGCTGGGTCATAATCTCCGGTCAGGTCGGTGAAAAACTCATCATCATCCTCCGGTGTGATGGATACAAGAAAGATGCTGGCAAGCTGGCACAAAATTTTCTGAGCCAATATGGCCCTGCTGGAGGACACAAACAGAGTGCCAGGGCAGAACTGCCTATAAAGAATCTGCCGGAAAATTTCAGGGAAAATTTTAACACAGCTTCTCTCATACGACTTTTTATGCAACATTTGAAATAGAAAAAAGGGGCAGGAGGCCTGATATGCCAAAATGTATCGCTATGGTCCTTTCAGGAGGCAGGGTTGGAGAGCTGGGGGTATTGACCTTTTTCAGACCAAAGGCAACAGTCCCCTTTGGCGGACTCTACAGATTCATTGATTTCCCCCTGAGCAACCTGCTTTTTTCAGGCATAGAACGTGTAGGTATCTTGTGCCAGTACAGGGCCAAATCTCTGGTGGAACATATTGGTACAGGGGCATCCTGGGATATGATGGGGCGTCACAGGGGTATAACCCTGCTCCCACCGTTTCAGGGACATTCTGCCAGTGATTGGTATAAGGGCACGGCAGATGCTGTCTATCAAAACCTGGACTACCTCGAGGAACATAAGCCTGACCTGGTACTGATAGTCTCAGGTGACCATGTCTATCGTATGGACTATCAGGAGATCATCAGGTTTCATCTGGATATGGACGCAGATGTAACTGCAGGTTTTGTAAATGTGCCTGTAGAGGGAAGCACCAGGTTCGGCCTGGGAAAACTGTCAGACGATGACAAACGTGGCGGCAGACTGATAGAGTATGCAGAAAAACCGGAACGTCCCATCTCATCATGGGCATCCATGACCGTGTACCTGTTCAACTATTCCGTACTCAAGGAGGCCCTCCAGAAAAACGCAAAGGATCTCTCACATGAATTTGGAAAGGATATCTTTCCAATGCTCCTGGCCCAGGGAAAACGGATCTATGGGTACAAATTCCACGGTTACTGGGCATACTGCCGCACCCTGGAAGAGTATTGGCAGGCCAACATGGATATACTTGGCGAGCAGCCCCGGCTGAACCTCGATCAATGGACAGTAAGGACAAACCTGGAACATGAGGCCATAAGGGACAGGGCTCCTGCACTCATAGGCATCTCGCCATCAGCGAAACATATAATAAAAGATGTTCGCACACATCATGGCGTAACTGTGGAAGGACATGTGGAAAGATCCATACTCTTCCCTGGAGTTCATATAGCTCCAGGAGCTGTGGTAAAGGATTCCATCCTCTATTTCGATACACAGATAGGACCAGGAGCCAAGGTAAGCCGAACCATAACTGATATTGGTGTCAGCGTGGGAATGGACAGTGAAATAGGAAAGGATGAGGGAGATATCACAGTGATTGGAATGAACACATCCATACCCAAAGAGATCACCATAGGAGAGGGCTGTATGGTCTATCCAAGGCTGGAAGGCAAAAACTTCAGAGAGAAAGAGTATCCTGACGGTACGTCAATTATAGAATAAATAACAGAGATAGAGAATAGAGATAAAGCAATTAGGCATTGCCTTGGGCAGGCCACTGCCTGCCCATGCTACTCCCATTCAACACGGTCTCTGCCAAGTTCCTTAGCACGGTAGAGCAATCTGTCTGCACGAGCTACCACCTGTCTCACATCCTGGTCCTCACCAAGCATTGCTACACCAAAGGAAGAGGTTATCTTGAGTTTCAACCCATCCCTGTTAACAAGGAATCTGCTCCTGTTCAGGCGCTGCCTGAACTGCTCTGCAAGATCTCTCGCCTGGGCTGAATCCTTCTCAGGAAGAATAACTCCAAACTCTTCACCCCCATAACGGTAAACACTGCCGTGGGAATTGAAGTGATCCTTGAGCAGGGCAGCAAACTGCCTGAGCACTGCATCTCCTACAGGGTGTCCATGAACGTCATTCACCTTTTTGAAGTGATCCAGGTCGATCATTACAATAGAGAGCTGCTTGGGAGGTGAAGCCCCATCGTCCAAAACAGCCTGGATATCGTCCAGATCCTGATCCCAGGCCCTTCGGTTGAGCACACCGGTGAGGGCATCTTCATGGACCTTCTGAGACAGCTCCCGTAGCAGAGTCTCCTGTCTGGATACATTTTCAAGAACACTGCTGAGGCTGTTCAGAAAGCTCTCATTGGTGCTTTTCAAATCATCCATATGGGCCATTATCTCTCTGCCTCGGCCAATTCCTGACTCCAGCAGAGGGCCGTGCATCTCTCTCAGCTTCTGATCCAAGAGATCCAGATTCTTCCTTGCATCACGCTCAAAATCTGAAAATATACTGTGGGCCTCCTGGAGGTGATCCCGGGCCCCGTTGATTATCCCCTTAAGTTGTGACGCAACGCCGTCCTGATCCTTATGTGCCAACCTGAGAACAGACCGTTTCTCTAAACTGTCGGCAGTCTGAAAAAACTCCTGCTCATAACATCTTGGAAGAGGCGGGGTATTACTGGCTACCAGGTTATGAAGAGTGACCCTCGCCACCTCTGAGATATCCCTGACTATAACCTTCCAGGATTCCTCACCCTCATCGTCCATCTTCCTGCCCCGTTTCCTTCCTGCCTGCACCACAGTGACCTTCTCAGCCAAACCGGACATAAAACTGCTCCTTCAACACACCTTTTTGCCACTCCTGTCATGCAACAGGCCAATATCTGGAATGAAAGGAGATGGCACTATCCAGCTCTCTAAAAGACTTTTCGGCAGTTCTGGCACGGTCTAAAATTTTGTCCATCTTTTCCCTGCTGTAACGACATGCCTTCAACACCTCCAACACTCCATCACGCAGGCCTGCCAGGTTGTATCCTCCCTCAAGACAGAAGATCACCCTGCCGCTGCAACACTCCCGGGCCATCTTCAGCACATGTGCCGCAAGGAGCCCAAATCCTCTTCCCGAAACAGCCATCCCGCCAAGAGGATCCCGGTGATAGATATCAAACCCTGCTGAAACCAGAATGATATCAGGCTTAAACTCGTGAACCACCGGTCTGACCAACTGTGAAAATATGGCAGAATAATCAGAATCATCCTTGCCTGCACCCAAAGGGACATTTACTGTAAAGCCGGTGCCATCCCCCTGGCCTACCTCATTCAACGCCCCGGTTCCGGGATAGTAGGGGAATTGATGGGTAGAAAAATAGAGCACTGAATCGGAAGAATAGAAACTGTGCTGGGTTCCATTTCCGTGATGCAGGTCCCAGTCGATTATGACAACCTTTTTCAATCCATAAATCTTCATGGCATAGTGGGCCCCAAGGGCCACGTTGTTGAAGAGGCAGAAACCCATAGCCCTGTCCCGTTCAGCATGATGACCGGGCGGCCTGACCAGGGCAAAACCGTTCCTGCCCTGACCATCCATCAGCCGATCAATAAGAGAAAAAACACCTCCTGCAGCCTTGATGGCAGCCTCCCAAGAACGGGCGGAGGTAGCGGTGTCAGGATCCAACTGATAATGGTCAATGCCTGAAGTCCTGGCGATGCGCTGGATATAATCAGGATGGTGGTTCCAGGATAGCTCCTCCATGGTTGCATCCCTGGGTGCAATTATCCGGTATTCACCTCCATATCCCTCCGATTCCAGGAGGGCAGTTACTCCTGAATATATGGTTTCAAGCCTGTGTGGTGATTCAGGATGAGATGGACCTGGATCATGCTGTATAAAAATGGGATCCTTGAGTATCAGGGTCGGCACGCTCTGCATGGGCAATATCCCTCCTTAAAGGCCTTCAGCCTGCTTTTGAAGATCACCCTGTTTTTCATAGAGGTCTGCCTTCCGTTTTTACACCAGGGACGGTGGAACCTGAGACTCCTGGAGTTGCCAATATAATAGTCCTCAGGCCTGTCCGGCGGCAGACCCCAGATACCTGCTTTTCTCGATATGGCCGATCTCTGGGCAGCGAGCAGGCGCTTGGAATAGCGGTCCTGCTTGCCATAAGTACATGCCATGGCCAATCCAGCCCGTACCAGCATCTCTCCTACATGCTTGCCATTCCTGAGAAAGACATGGGCTATTACCCTGTTATAACGGTCCAGAGGCTGATTTCTGGAGATCTCTATATCTATGAACTTGCCCTGGACAAGTCTCCTGTTGACCTCTTTGGCCCTGAGTCCAAAGGGCTCGCCTGGTTGCCCATCGTGGGGTATCTCAGGAGCATTTATCCCCTGATACCGTACTCGTCGTCCATCTGACAATATAATAGTATCACCATCTATCACATATTTACAGAGGACTCTCTGCCTGGTTCCTCCATCACACCCTGCTGGCAGGAGAACGGGAACAAGAAAATAAAAAAGGGCCAGCAATGTTGCCGGCCCCAAAAGAATCTGACGTGATGGACAACACGGAATCATAGTGCTGACACCCCATAAAAAATATCTCTTCATTTCGGTTATCCTGCAAAAGGGCTATATCAGGAAGAGAGCTCTCTTCCTGTAAGCCGTTTGTAGGCCTCGAGATACCGCATCCTTGTCTTCTCTATAATATCCTGCGGCAGAGAAGGTGCAGGAGGTCTCTTGTCCCAGCCTATTGACTCCAGATAATCCCTTACAAACTGCTTGTCAAAACTGGATTGTGATCGACCAGGTTGATACTGATCCAGGGGCCAGAACCTGGAGGAATCAGGGGTGAGAACCTCATCGATAAGGATCAGTTCCCCATCTGCAATGCCAAACTCAAACTTGGTATCAGCTATGATTATCCCCTTTCCCAAGGCATATTCAGCAGCATCCTTATACATGGCAATTGAGATATCCCGGACCCGTTCAGCAAGATCCTCTCCTACTATCTCCCTGGCCCTCTCAAAGGAGATATTTTCATCGTGCAGACCTGCCTCAGCCTTGGTGGACGGAGTAAAGATGGGTTCAGGCAGCCTGTCCGATTCCCTGAGCCCTGATGGCAAAGGAATCCCGCAGATCTCTCCGGTCTTCTGGTAAGCCTTCCAGCCGGATCCTGAGATATATCCCCTTACTATGCACTCTATCTGCAAGGGCTCAGCAACCTTTACCAGCATGGCTCTCCCCTGGAGCTGATCAGCAAACGGTCTCAGTTCCCCTGGAAACCTGTCTATATCTGTCTCAAGAAGGTGGTTGGGAACAATCCGGGAGAGTCTCTCAAACCAGAAAAGAGATAGCTGGGTGAGGACCCTGCCCTTGTCCGGGACAGGTTCTGGAAAAACCACATCAAAGGCAGAGAGTCTGTCTGTAGCCACCAGGAGCAATTTTTCTCCAACCCTGTATATATCCCTGACCTTGCCCCTGTTTACCAGTTCTATCCCCTTTAGATCGGTTTCATAGACAACCAATTTTCAGTCTCCTGTAACGATTTTTTGCATATGTGATTCAACAACAAGATCATTCCCAAACTGTAATAAAGAAGAATTCAATAATGTTTAAGCATGCAGTAACATGAACAAGGACTATTCAGGAGGCCGGGTCCCTGCCTTTAGTCCTGCGACAAACCTTGCAAGGCTGGCTACAGCCGCCTTTCTGCCCCTGGTATCTGTCCCTGACATCTCCTTGCGAATCCTGTTGACTATGGCGCTGCCAACTATCACCCCATCTGCAAAGGCACTGAGCTTCCTGACCTGTTCCGGTGTAGAGACCCCAAATCCTACGCAGACAGGAAGCCTGCTCAACCCCTTCACCCGTTTCAGTCCCTGGCTGACAGTATCGGGCAGATCGGTCCGGGCACCGGTAATCCCAAGGACAGACACATAATAGAGAAAACCCCGGGAGGCCCTGGCGTTCTTCTCAACCCTGTGATCCGGCGTATTGGGTGCCACCAGCATGATATTCGCAATGCCATGCCTTCTGGCCTCTGTCTGCCAAGGCCCTGCTTCCTCAAGAGGTAGATCAGGTATGATAGTGCCATCGGCTCCTGCCTCAGATGCGGCCTTTGCAAATCTTCCCAGGCCATATTGCAGTACAGGATTGTAATAACCCATGAGTACCAGGGGCACATCAGTGTACTCCCTGATCCTGCTCACAACATTGAGAACCACCTCTGTATTTACTCCATTCTCAAGTGCGCGCAGGCTTGCAGCCTGGATGGTGGGCCCATCCGCCTGTGGATCGGAAAAGGGTATCCCCAACTCTATGATATCTGCCCCAGCCTCTGCCATCCCAACGACAAGCTCCACAGTGGCATCCGCATCCGGATCACCACAGGTAAGAAACGGGATGATGGCTGTTTCACCCCTGCGCTGCAGCTCCTTGAACCTCTTATCTATTCTATTCATGATCTTTCTCTGAATACCTTTTATAACGCCTGTTAAATCTGCTGTTCACCCATACATGCAACTACAAAGCTATTCCTGCACAACAGGAGATGGATGATGCCCTGAACCAAAGGAAAACAGCATGATTCAGACAGAGTTCCCTGCCTCTTTTCCAAATATCTCCGCCACAGTGGTTACATCTTTATCTCCCCTGCCTGAAAGATTCACCACCACAATCGATCCATCCTTGAACCGGTCAGCTTCACGCTTCAGGAATGCAATGGCATGAGCGCTTTCAAGGGCTGGGATTATACCTTCAGTAAGGGAGAGGAGACGAAATCCTTCCAGTGCCTCTTTATCATCTACTGCATGATACTCAGCACGGCCACTCGCCTTGTAAAGGCTGTGTTCCGGTCCAACACCTGGATAATCCAGCCCTGGCGCAACCGAATGGGCACCCTTGATCTGGCCCCATCTGTCCTGGAGCAGATAGCTCATGGTACCGTGCAACACGCCAGGGTCCCCAACCGACAGGGTGGCAGAGTGATATTCAGTATCCACGCCTTCGCCAGCAGCCTCTACGCCAATCAAAGCCACATCTTCATCCCTGGCAAAGGGGTAAAAGATCCCCATTGCATTACTGCCTCCACCTACACAGGCGATTACTGCATCCGGAAGCCGGCCAGCAACCCTCTTTATCTGTTGCCTGACCTCTTTTCCAATGACACTCTGGAAATCACGCACCATCATGGGATAGGGATGGGGACCCACAACGGAACCAATGATATAATGGGTAGTCTCCACATTTGTAACCCAGTCCCGCAGGGCCTCATTGATAGCATCTTTCAGAGTTCTGGTCCCTGAATCTACCGGAATCACTCTGGCCCCTGTTAGTTCCATCCTGAACACGTTCATGGCCTGGCGTACAGTATCCTTCCGCCCCATATAAACCTCGCACTCCAGGCCTACGAGTGCAGCAGCAGTGGCTGTAGCAACTCCATGCTGACCAGCCCCTGTCTCGGCAATTATCCGTTTTTTACCCATATATTTGGCAAGAAGGATCTGGCCGATGGTATTATTTATCTTGTGCGCTCCGGTATGGGTGAGATCTTCTCTCTTCAGGAACACTCTGAACCTGCCGCCCAAGGCCTGGGAGAGTCTCTTGGCCTCATATAATGGAGTAGGCCGGCCTACATAATCCCTGAGTATGGAAGCAAATGTCTCCTTGAACTCCCTGTCCCGCCGGAGCTGCTTGTAAGCAGTCTCCAACTCCATCAGGGCCGGCATCAGGGTCTCTGGAACATATCTCCCGCCAAAAGGGCCAAAATGGCCCTTTCTGTCAGGATTTGTCTGGAACTTTACATCTTCTGTAATCTTCAAAACAGACCTCCAGGTCTATGATTAATGGCCTCCTGAACATGAAGACCTGATAACTGCTCTTTTGTTTTGAAATCCACTCTAAAGAGAATAGTAAATATGGATTCAAAGTGTTCCCTGATCAAAAAAAACCATTTGAAAACAGGACACGAACACCAAATTACTCCTATTTATTCTGCAATTGATTTGCAAAAAAACTGACCGGTTCCATGACTTTCGAATGCATCCGGAAAATTCCATACCCATTCTACGAGAGAGTTACCCCGGCCCCTTGATCCTATCAATAAAATCCTGCACCAGTGAAAGATCCTTGAATCCAGGCCTGAGTTCCAAACAGGAACTGGCATCAACTCCGTATGGGCGAACCTGCCTGATAGCCTCACAAACATTTCCCGGGTGAAGTCCACCGGCCAGAATCAGTGGCATTCCAATCAACGCCCCTGCCCTTGCGGCAAGAGTCCAGTCACAATGCTCACCAGTACCGCCCAAGGCCTTGTCGCTCCAGGCATCCAGAAGAATACCACGTACAGTCCCCCTATAACAGGTGAGCTCCTGCAGATCAGATTCTCCCCTGAGGCGAACCGCTTTGATGGCCCTGGCTCTCAGGTTCCTGCAATATTCAACAGATTCGCTACCGTGAAGCTGTACCAGATCCAGTCCCGCATAGGTTGCCACTGCAGCAACCCGGGCTACCGGTTCATTGACGAATACACCTACAGAGGTGATAAACGGCGGCAAAGAGGCAACAATATCCCTGACTGCATCAGGAGCGATATATCTTGGGCTTCCGGGATAGAAGATAAATCCCAGGGCATCTGCACCCATTTCCGCCACGGCCATGGCCTGCGCCCTGGTGGTGATTCCACATATCTTTATAAAGGTCATCTATATCACCTGCATACTATACCAGGAACTCCTGCAACTTTGCCCTTCTGTCATCAGCCCGCACAAGTGATTCTCCAACAAGAACCGCACTGATATTGTGCCCCTTGAGATACTCCACATCATTCTGGGAGCCGATACCACTCTCGCTCACCACAGGAATTTCAGATGGAATGATCTGTCTAACCTGAACAGTATTCTCCAGGGAGACAGTGAAATCCCTGAGATTCCTGTTGTTGATCCCTATGAGTTTAGCCCCGGCCTCCAAGGCCCGGACCGCCTCCTGCCTGTCATGTACCTCAACAAGACAGTCCAGCCCCTGGCTCACAGCATGAGAGAGAAGCTCTTTCAGAAGATGATCATCCAGGATTGCCACTATGAGCAATACTGCATCTGCACCCCATAATATGGCCTCATCTATCTGGATGGGATCGATTATGAAATCCTTGCGCAAGAGAGGCAGGTTGACAGTGTTGCGAACCTGCAACAGATATTCAAGGCTGCCCTGAAAAAACTCTCTGTCTGTAAGGACTGAAATGGCAGAGGCCCCTGCCTCCTGATAATCCCTGGCAATCTCTACCGGGTTGAAATTCGGGCAAATGAGCCCCTTGGAGGGTGATGCCTTCTTGACCTCAGCTATCACTCTAATTCTGTCCATGGGATTGTTTCGGGCTACAGCAGTGCGAAATCCCCTTGGCCCATCAGTGCTGTTCATAGCAAGACCAGAGGGCCCCTTTACTCCGATCCCCTTGAGCAGGGCCACCTCTTCCCTCTTTTTTTCAACTATCTTCTGGAGAATATCCATGATGATTATCCTATGCCGGGCACATCTGATAGCCTGTTTCAGAATAAAAAATCCGCCGCACTTGCAGTTAATCCATTCTGGTGAACTCGACCAGTTTCTCAAGCACCTTAGCAGCCCTTCCTGAATCTATGCTCTCCTGGGCAAGTTCGGCAGCACCCAGAAGAGAATCTGCCTTTCCTGCAAGAAAGATGGCAGCAGCAGCATTCATAACCACAACATCCCTCCTGGGACCAGTGACACCAGAGAGGATATCCCGTGTAATCTCTGCATTTCGAACCGGATCTCCCCCTGTTATCTCATCCAGGCCAGCCTCCTTCAGGCCAAAATCCCCTGGAGTTACCTGAAAGGTCTCAACCCTTTTGCCATCCCACTGGGAAACAACTGTTGGGCCAGAGATGGAAAGCTCATCCATCCCACCTGCCCCATGTACCACCCAGGCCCGCCATGACCCAAGTTCCCCAAGGACCTCTGCCATCACAGGACAGAGATCCTCCTGGAAGATACCAAGGACCTGGACATCTGCCCCTGCGGGGTTGGTCAGGGGACCGAGAAGATTGAAGATGGTCCTTATTCCCATCTCCCTCCTTGGACCGATGACATTTTTCATTGCAGGATGGAGGGCCGGAGCAAAGAGGAATCCGATTCCTATCTGCTGAATGGCTTTCTCCACCGCTGCAGGCGCAATATCCAGCCTGACACCCAGAGTCTCCAGGAGATCAGCACTGCCCGACCTTGACGACACAGACCTGTTGCCATGCTTGGCCACCAGCACACCAGCCCCTGCTGCTACAATTGCTGCAGTAGTAGAGATATTGAATGTACCTGAGCTGTCACCACCTGTCCCACATGTATCCACAAGATGCTCTCCTTCAGGGATCACCGGCTGGATACGCTGGGCCTTGAGGCGCATAACAGTTGCAGCACCTGTTATCTCTTCCCTGGTCTCCCCCTTCATTCGGAGGGCTGTCAGCAATGCTGCTATCTGTGCATCGGTAGCGTTCCCTTGCATGATCTCCTGCATGATGGATTCCATCTCCCCACAGCTGAGATCCTGCCACTCCACCACCTTTTTTATTGCATCTGTTACTGTGATCACGACTAAATTCCCTGCTCAAGAAAATTTTTCAAAAGATTTCTGCCTCGCTGGGTCAAAATGGATTCCGGATGGAACTGCACCCCCTCAAGAGGAAACTCCCGATGTCTTATCCCCATGAGTTCATCCTGTTCCGACCAGGAAGTCGGAACCAAAACCGGCGGCAGGGTGTTCTCATCCACTATCAGTGAGTGATAGCGCATGGCCTCAAAAGGATTGGGCAGGCCTGCATAGACCCCAAGCCCGTCATGCTTTATCATGGATGTCTTGCCATGCATCAGCCTCTCTGCCCTGACCACATCTCCGCCAAAGGCAGCGGCTATGGATTGATGACCGAGACAGACACCCAACACGGGTATTCTACCAGCGAAATGGAGGATAGCCTCTATGGAGATACCAGCCTCCTGGGGAGTGCATGGTCCTGGAGAGATGATGAGATGGGTAGGCCTCAGTTTCTCCATGGCCTGGACGGTGATCCTGTCATTCCTCTCCACCCTGATATCAGCACCAAGCTCCCCAAGATACTGCACCAGGTTGTAGGTAAAAGAGTCGTAGTTGTCTATAAGGAGTATCATCTCAAATCCTGCTCTTAAAAAAGTTCGGTGTTCCCACGGGTACAGCAGTGGGCATCATGCCAGCTTCTGGGCCTCTTCCACTGCCTTAACCAGGGCCATTCCCTTGTTTATGGTCTCCTGCCACTCCTTTTCCGGAACAGAATCCGCCACTATACCTGCCCCTGCCTGCAGATAGAGGCTGTTACCTTTCTGGCATAGGGTCCTGATGGTTATGGCCAGATCCATGTTACCGGAAAAACCGATTACTCCTACTGCACCGGCATAGGGCCCCCTCCGGGCATGTTCCAACTCGTCAATTATCTCCATTGCACGAACCTTGGGGGCACCAGATACGGTCCCGGCTGGAAAACAGGCCCTAAACACATCAAAACTGTCCAGCCCCTCTCTGAGCTGGCCGGTTACACTGCTGACAATATGCATCACGTGGGAGTAGCGTTCAATAACCATGAACTCATCGACACTTACTGTGCCAAATCTGGCAACCCTGCCAAGATCGTTGCGCCCAAGATCCACCAGCATTACATGTTCGGCCCGTTCTTTCTCATCTGCAAGCAGATCCCTTTCCAGGGCAAGATCCTCCTCCTCACTGGCTCCCCTGGGCCTTGTGCCGGCTATAGGCCTTACCTCCATGTGATCACCTGTAACTCGAACCAGTATCTCCGGGGAGGAACCTACCAGGCATTCATCGTCTATCTGAAGAAAATATAGATAGGGAGAGGGATTTATCCGCCTTATGGCACGATACAACTCGAAAGGGGGAAGATGACTCTCACCGGAGAACCTCTGGGAGAGCACCACCTGTATTATGTCTCCAGCCCGGATATATTCCTTGGCCTTCTGAACCATCTCCTTGAACCTGCTCTCCTCCACTTCCGGCATGAGAACTGTGGCGAACTGGCTGAAGCCTCCAGGCTCTGGATAATCCACTCCCCGCCTGATCTTCATCACTACCGCCTCGATAAGCCCCTGTCCCTTTCTATAGAGCTCTTCAGGATCCCTGCCCTTTTCAATATGAAGACAGGCTATGATATCAAGACTCTGTTTCAGATTGTCACAGACCAGAAGCACCTCTGGAAACATAAAGACAGCATCGCTGAATCCTGCAGTATCCGGAGGAGGGTCTGGAAGATTCTCAATAAATCTGACCATATCATAACTGAAAAAACCAACAGCTCCACCGTGGAAACGGGGCAGCCCCGGCAGGTCAGGCGAACGGAACCCCTGCATCAGCTCCTGAAGATAATCCAGTGGATTATCAACCTGTTTGACCTCCGCCCCCTTTTTCCAGCGAAGAATCACCTCATGCCCCTTTACCTTGACAACGAGAAAGGGTTGGAGACCTATCAGGCTGTACCGGCCCCATCGCTCTCCACCTTCCAGGCTCTCCAACAGAAAGGAGCTGGTTATCTCGTCACTGCCGCAAAGCTTCTGATAAAGCGAGACAGGGGTATCAAAATCCACACTGATCTCTCTATGAATGGGCACCACATTGTATTCCCCAGACATTTTTTTGAACTCTTTTAGGTCCGGAGCAATCATATCCTCATCTCCAAACAGATGGGGCCGGAGAGGCCACCATCAACATTTTTATTTACCGGTTCAGCCATTTCCAAGATATTTTCTTCCATAATCCCTTATTATGCCGGATGCAACTTATGCAAGGTACAAGTCAAAGGGCCTGCCAGTTGCCTTTCCGATCCTGAAACATGACAACTAAGCAGATTAAGTAAAGTTACAATCCAGTTGCGGCTCAAGACCCCTGAGGATTAATAACATAAATGCCTGCACCTTTCAGAGGAATGTATGTCCTGCAGAGATCGTGATGACTGTTAAGTTATTCAGTTAAAGCAGGCTCACAAAGGGAAAAAAAATCTGAAAACAGATGGTCATACACAGTTCTCGCCTGACAGATCCTGCTCCGTTCACTCCAATCCCTTAAGCAATATAGTTGCAGGGTATGCTCTGAACTAATATAAACGAGTAAAAAATATGAACAAGGAATATCCTTATTATGATAGCCATATCCATCAGCAACAGCGATCCATCCCGGCTACTCTCCCAGGCTGCCCGTTATGGCGGACTGGCTCAGGTCTTGGAGATCAGGATAGATGCCCTCTCCAGGCCGCCATCTCTGCAATATCTCAGGGAACTGGTCGATGTTTCGGCTGCACCGGTCATCTTTACGTGCCGAAAGGCGGATGAAGGAGGAATGTTCTCTGGCAGCGAAGCAGAAAGACTGGATCTGATCTCCATGGCCCTGCAGGCAGATCCTGCCTTCATGGATATTGAGCTGCAAACCGAACAGGACAGGCGTCAGGATCTCATTGCCCAGGCAGAAAACCGCGGTATAAGACCTATAGTTTCATGGCATGACTTCTCCGGAACCCCTGATACCCCCGAACTGATTTCAATTCTGGACAGATCTGCTGATACCGGGGCAGAGATCATCAAGATGGTAACAATGGCCAGGGAATCCCATGACTTCTGCCGAGTGGTGCCGCTGTTTTCCAGGGCAAGAAAGAGACACGGAATCAAACTCATTGCATTTTGCATGGGGGAGGCTGGGAGATATTCCAGGGTATCTGCACCATTCATGGGCAGCATGCTCACCTTTGCAGCAACAGATGAGGGCAGCAGTACAGCCCCTGGACAGATCCCTTTCATGGATCTTCAGGCTATGCTGCAGAAGCTGGGCTATGGAGTTACCGTCAGCAAAAAATCGTGATCCCTTCCGGACCGTTATGCTAACTGAAAACAGGCCTGAGTCACCTAACACCTTTTGCTTTAAACCGATCTTGTTACAGGAAAAAACTACCAGGAACTGAAACCATGCATATTCTCCTGACAAACGATGACGGAATACATGCACTTGGGTTATGCGCCCTATATGAGGCCCTTGCACCTGAACACCAGGTAACTGTTGTGGCCCCTGACAGGGAGAGGAGCGCAGTTGGACATGCCATTACCCTCTCCGATCCCATAAAGGCCAGGAAGAGCCGCTTTTCCCAGGATTGGGGATGGGCCATAGACGGAACCCCTGCAGACTGTGTAAAGCTGGCAGTAAACCGCCTGGCAGACAAACCCGTTGACCTGGTGGTATCAGGCATAAATATTGGCGCAAATGTAGGTATAAACGTACTCTATTCCGGTACTGTATCTGCAGCCACCGAGGCTGCCATCCTTGGGATAAAGAGCATGGCCATATCCATAGATACCCTCTCAGACCCACAGTTCTGTACTGCTGCCTTTTATGCAAAAAAAATGGTAAACTGGCTCGCCAAGAGGAGAGACAAGCTCTCAGTCAATGTCAATGTTCCTCCTGTAGGGCTGAACAGAATAAAAGGTATAAAGGTTACGAAACAGGCTACATTCAACTTCAAGGAGAGGTTTGAGGAGAGGATAGATCCGCGTGGTAATATATACTTCTGGCAATGCCTTGCCAACATAGATGAAATTCCAGACACTGATTGCGATATCTACTGGCTTAAAAGAGATTATATCACCATAACACCCATAGGTTATGATCTGACCAATTATCAGCAAATGACCAGTTTAACACCACCTGAAATATAATTTTTCAATATATTTCCATAGAACCTATTGCATAATTAAAACAACGGTGTATAAATATTAAAAGTTTTTTAAGTTTATCTCCTTATTGATCCAAATCGAAGTAAAGTGATCATTAAAAACAGAATTTTTTAATATCAAAACTCTAATCAAGGAAAGGAGCAAATTATGCCAAGAAAACGCAGCCGCCCCTTCAACAAAAATGATGTGAAGTTCGTATTCGAAAACTATTCCGAGATGACTGCCTCCCAGATTGCAGAAGAACTCGGAATAAGCAAGTTTCAGGTTTCCAAGATAGTTAGCGAGCTCAGGGCGCGTGGAGTGGATCTTCCCAAAAAGACCGCAAAAAGACCGAACCCTGTGGACGAATTCCTGAAAGAGGCCAACATTCCCATAAAGAAGAAGAGCGATACCAAAAAGAAAAAATAGCCAGAAACAGGAATCTAACCATTCTTAGCAGATACGGGGACATCAGATAGGTGTCCCTGCTCCTGAGCTCGAACAGGGTTTAATTGCCTGTCATCCTGGATTGTCAAGAGAGGGATTTGAGCATGCAGATTACGTCATACCGGTTCGGAGCCATCTCCATAGATGGTTCAGACTACACCAAGGATCTGAAGATAGTTCAAGGCAAGGTTATTCAGGACTGGTGGCGTCAGAAGGGACACCTGCTGCAGCAGCAGGATATTACTGATGTAATAGCGGCCAAACCCCATACCCTTGTGGTTGGCACCGGGGCCTCGGGCATGATGAAAGTTGCTCCTGGACTGCAACAGTTCCTGGCAGAAAAGGGGATAAGGATGGAAACCCTTCCCAGCGAACTGGCTACCATGCGCTTCAATGAGCTTATAGAGATGGAAGGTCTGGACAGGGTTGCCCTGGCCATCCACTTAACCTGCTAAACCTGTTGTACTTTTACCACTATTTTGCCAGCCGCCCCATTCCAACATCTCAACCGATATAAAAGGAGTTGAGATCGCATAAGTCCTATCTGCTTCCGGAATAATGCAGCACAGTTTTCATATGCTCCTCTCTGCCTGATAAAGGGCTTCTGAAACTTTGCCAAACAGCCTTTACAAACCTTTTTTTTGTGAAAGAATAGGGAGGGCATAAAATCCAGAACAGAGAAGGAGACCTGAACAGAGATGATAGTCATAATGAAACCCGATGTGGACCCATCAGGCCCGGAGATCAAACAGCTCCTCAATTTCATATCACAGTTTCCGGACATAAAGACAAGGCTCTCCGGGGTAAGAGGTACACAACGGGTAGTTACTGAGGTCTATCTTATCGGCCCTACCCATCACGTACCAAAGGAACCCATCGAAAAGATGCCTGGTGTTGAAAAGGTGGTCAGGGTCTCAAGCAAGTACCGCCAGATCGGTAAACATGGCGGGCAGTTAGATGACATTGGTTTTACATATAATGGAGTAGAGTTTTCCCAGAACAGTTTCAACTGCTTTATGGGGCCATGCGCCGTGGATACGCCGGACAATGTGGAAACCATGTTCAGAAACATGCAGCGTGTTGGGATAAAGACTGCCAGAATGGGGGCATACAAGCCGAGAACCAGCCCCTATGACTTTCAGGGGCATGGCAAGACCTGTCTGCCGTGGGTCTTTGAGCTGGCAGGCAAGTATGAGATCAAGGTGATCGCCATGGAGGTCCTCAAGGAGATCCATATCGAAGAGATAGACAAGGCCCTGGAGGAGGCTGGCAATCCCACTGGCGTAATGATCCAGATCGGCACGAGAAATGCCCAGAATTTCGAGCTTCTCAAGGCCGCTGGATCCCAGACCAGATTTCCCGTGCTATACAAGAGGGGAATGGCCCTGCCATTGGAGGATTCCCTGAATGCCTGTGAATATATTGCAAGTGAGGGTAACAGAAACATAGTATTCTGCCTGAGGGGCGTTCAAACCAGGCTTGGCAATCCTCATAGAAATCTTGTGGATTTTGCCCATGTGCCTGTGGTCAAGAGGCTGACCAGGCTCCCTGTCTGCATTGATCCTACCCATTCTGTTGGCAGTAAGGAGCGGGCTCCTGACGGTATCCTGGATATACTTCATGCCGCATCTCAGGGGATAATTGCCGGGGCCAACATGATCCTGGTGGAATTTCATCCCAGGCCTGAAATGGCCCTCTGTGATGGGCCCCAGGCCCTGACCATGCAGGAACTCGACCACTTCGTGGCGGACATGGAGCTGGTACGCCAGTGCTATATCAAACGGAAAGAGCTGGCACAACAGGCCCTGTTCAAACAGATGCATCTTGAATAGATGGATGACAGAGAGAGGTACCTCGACAAAAATTCTTATCCAAGGGATTAAAAATGAAGATACATTATCTGCAACATGTACCCTTTGAAACCCCGGAAGCCATTCTGGATTGGGCAGAGGCGAAACAGGCGGAGCTGTCCAGCACCATGCTCTTCCAGGATGAGCCCCTTCCGAACGCTTCAGGACATGATCTCATAGTAGTCATGGGTGGACCAATGGGGGTTCACGATCAGGAAAAATTTTCCTGGCTCCGGAAGGAGGCTGCCTTCCTGACAGAGGCCATCAGGCAGAAGCGTCCAATAGTTGGCATCTGTCTTGGTGCACAGCTTCTGGCCCACCTGCTCGGGGCCAGGGTACTGAAGAATCCTTTCAAGGAGATAGGTTTCTACCAGGTAGCCCTTACTCCCCCTGCATGGGAGTCACCATTTTTCAAGCAGATTCCAGGGACATTCCATGCCTTTCACTGGCATGGCGACACCTTCTGGATACCGGATGAGGGATGGCACATGGCCAGCAGCGAGGCCTGTCACAACCAGGCATTTCTCTGGGGAAACAGGGTATTAGGGCTCCAATTTCATATTGAATCAACCAAGGCATCTGTTGAAGGCCTTGTAAAGAACTGCGGTGATGAGCTTCTGGAAGATTCTCCCTACATTCAGAAGCCGGAAGTGATACTGGAACAGGCGGAGAGTTTTGATTTTGCAGCAATGCATTCCATCCTGTTCCAGCTTCTGGACAATTTCATGGAAAATG
>JALSKY010000084.1 GCA_026988585.1 Deltaproteobacteria bacterium | reverse complement strand
TCACCCATTATACCAGACCGGGAACGGGCAATGCCCTCCCTGTTGTCAAGACCGCTTCGCTCTCTCCGTGCAGGGCTGAAATGCCTCCGGCGGGGCGGTTCCCTAAAGAAAAAAGAGAAGGCAAAAAACGGACAATTTATTTGTCAAAAAACCGGTCAACTTTATTTGTTGCTAACAGTTTTTATAATTGATTTGTGGATAAATGAAGGTAACATCTGAGTCCATGAATTTCACTGCCATCGATTTTGAGACCGCCAATTATAATAGACACAGCGCCTGCGCTGTAGGAATAGTACGCGTAGAAAAGGGTGTCATCGTATCCCAGAAGGATCTGCTTATCAGGCCTCCTGAGAGGTGGTTTAGATTCACCCATATACATGGAATTACCTGGGCACATGTGCAGGATGCGCCCACTTTTGCCGAGGTGTGGCCAGAAATAGAACCTCTGCTCCTTGCTGGAGATTTCCTGGCAGCCCATAATGCTCCGTTTGACAGGTCTGTATTGGTAGCAACCTGTAAATATTATGGAATAACTCCTCCGTCCGTGGAGTTTCTCTGCACCGTAAGGCTTGCTCGTCAGGAACTGGGTATATATCCGGCATCTTTGCCTTCTGTGTGCAGACGGATCGGCATAATGCTTGATAATCACCATCATGCCTTGTCCGATGCCCTGGCATGTGCCAGGATAGTCCTGCATGCTGGAGTACAAGGACTTATATGATGAAAAGTAGATAGGCACTGAGTTTTATTGTGACAAAGGTTCCATCTCCTGGATTTGTATGATAAATGCAAACCTTTTCCACAGAAGCCTAATCTGGGATGAAAGGGCTGGCAGGAATCGATATTGAGTTCGATCTCTGTTGAACTGCATCTGCAGACTGTTTGATGCCTCTGGTTATACAGAAATAGTGAATGTATAAGCGAATAGTTATAAGGGAAACCAACTGGATAGGCGATGCTATCATGACTCTGCCTGCAGTGGAGCTGGTGGCAATGGCCTGTCCTGATAGCGAGATATGGATAGCTGCACGGCCCTGGGTTGCCCCCCTGTTTCACACCATACCCTTTGTAAAACAGGTGATCCCGCTGGCTGGGAAGGGGGGGAGAGGCGGACTGCTTCCCCTCTATAAGGATATCTCCCAGTTGCGGAAGCACGATTTTGATCTGGGCCTGCTCTTTCCAAACTCCTTTGAGTCTGCATTGGGAATGTTGCTGTCCGGTGTGCATGAGAGGGTCGGTTACAGGCGGGATCTGAGGAGGCTGTTGCTATCATCCTCCTTTCTTGTGCCGGCAGACAAGGAGAAACGACACCATATCTTCTATTATCTCAATCTTGTTTCCTCTTTTTTCGGAATCGAGATGCCGGACCATCCGGTTTTGTATCTGCAGGCCAGCCCCCATGCCAAAGCTTCCGCCATGGAGATCTGTAGGGGGCAGAGACTTCTGGATGGTGATGGGCCTCTCATAGGATTCAACCCTGGTGCAGCTTATGGCCCTGCCAAGTGCTGGCCTTTAGAGCGATATGTGGCCCTGGGCAAGCTCCTTCTGTCTGCCTATCCTGGCGCCAGAATCGTCATCCTTGGGACAGGCAAGGAGGCTGGGCAGTTTCAGCAGATGGCTGAGGCCATAGGGCCTGCAGCAAGGAGCCTGGCAGGCATGACTTCCCTCCAGGAGGTAGTGGCAGTTGTAGAGATGCTTGACCTCCTCGTGACCAACGATTCAGGTCTGATGCATATTGGAGCAGCAACGGCTACTCCACTTGTGGCCATTTTTGGTTCCACAAACCCTGTAGCCACTGGGCCTTGGAGCAAAAAGGCGAAGATAGTCACCAATCCGGTAGAGTGTGCGCCCTGCCTCAAGCGTACCTGCTCATCCAATTTCGAGTGTATGCTCGGCATCACCCCGGAAATGGTGTTTCTATCAGCGGAAGAACTTATTGCACAGACGGTAACGGATTCAGGAAGGGATAGTCGGTGAACAAAAGGAAGGCAACGGCTTTGGCTGGAATCTCTTCTATGCAGAAGAACAGGGCTGAAAGGCCTGCAGTTTTTCTTGACAGGGATGGCACTATCAACAGGGAGGTGAATTATCTGCGGCACCTTGAAGATGTGGAGTTGCTCCCCGGGGCTGCTCGGGCTATACGCATCCTGAACCGCAGTGGATTCCTGGTTATAGTGGTTACCAACCAGTCAGGTATTGCCAGAGGACTCTTGGATGTTGATATGCTCCACAGGATCAACCAGGAGATTCAATGGAGATTACAGCAGGAAGGTGCTCATGTTGATGGATGGTATTTCTGTCCGCATCATCCTGAGGCCGCACCACTGCCAGGAGCCACACGCCCTTATACAAAGGAGTGCAGATGCAGAAAACCTGCTCCAGGGATGGTGGAACAGGCTGTGGCAGAGATGGAGATAGATCTCTCTTGTTCCTTCATGGTAGGAGACTCCTTGCGCGATATGGAACTCGCACAGAATTGTGGCATACCTGGTATCCTGGTCAGGACCGGTCATGGTGAAGATGCCTGCCGTAAGCTGCTGGGTCAGTCAACTGAGGGTCTGCCCAGGCCGGCTGCAGTGGTTGAAGATCTTCTTGAGGCAGCTCACTGGATCATTGCCGGCAGGGCCAGTTAGGCGGGCAGCCATGGATGATGTAACGGAATATTGGGTTTAGACTGTTTTCTTTATTGAATGGAATCTTTACTGATAGTGAAATTGAGTGCCCTGGGTGATGTCATCCATTCCCTGGCCTTTCTATATGCCGTGAAAAGGAGATGGCCTGATCTGAATGTGGATTGGGTTGTGGGCGATGCGCAGAGTTCTCTGCTCCAGGGCCATCCCATGATTCGGCGTGTCATGGTTTACAGACGGCGCGAACTTGGGAGATATGCCCGTAATCCTTTGGAATGGGGAGGCGTAATTTCAGAGCTGTCCATGTTGCGGAGCCAGGTTCGTCAGGAGTGGTATGATGCTGCAGTTGATCTGCAGGGGCTGTTCAAGAGTGGATTGATAATCTCCATGGCCAGGGCAGAGAGAAAGATAGGTTTTGCAGGTCAGAGGGAACTGAGCCATCTCCTCCTGACAGAGCGTCTGCCTGTCTATGACCCGGATCGCCATGCAGTAGACAGATATCTCGATGTGGCAAATTATCTTGGCGCAGAGACCTCAAGGCCGGAGTTTCCTCTGGGGTTGAGACCGGAAGAGATATTGTCTGCCAGGAATAAGCTGTCTGAACTGGCAGGTATGGCTCCGGGCAGTTATGCTGTCCTGGTGCCTGGTACGGTTTGGGACACTAAACACTGGACTGTT
>JALSKY010000083.1 GCA_026988585.1 Deltaproteobacteria bacterium | reverse complement strand
GCCATCCTCATTGGGTTTCAGGCTCATCCTGTAATAATCGGCATATTCCATTAAAAGCCTGTAGGCTGCATTCAACTTGGCCATCTGTTCCTGCTCGCAAAGGGGCTCGCCATCCAACTTTTCTCCATCCCTTTTATCAGGATGCAGCCTGACAGACACCCTTTTATAGGCCTCTCTTATCTCATGTCTACATACCTTTTCCGGAAGTCCAAGGATCTGCCTGGCCTCCTCTATAAGTTTCCATCTTTCACCTGTCATGAATCGCCTCTATCTATGACTAAACCAGCCTTCCCGCACTATCATTGAGATCTTCCTGCACCGTCACCTTTGGGATCACAATAAAATTGGCAGCCCTATTATTTCCTGCTAATATTATTTAAGTCCGACTCTATTCCAGTCGAAAACGAAACAGAGAGATCAAAAATGACGACAACCTGTTGTTCGTCATGTTCGCCTGGCCATTTTCTGGCAGCAATCTCTGTATCACCTTCTTTCTTGCACTAAAGGTCAGATTGTGAAAAATATCAATTTATCAAGGATATTACAAGTAGCCTGACTACAGATCACTTGTTGCAAAAAAATTGAACCAATTTTTTAAATTTAGAAACAGAACTATTGACTTATAGTTCACAACAGGGTAGAAGTATTATGTCTTTGTAACTTAAAGATTGTAACAATTTAAAAACAACGGACAAAAAATATTAAATTTACCCCTGCTGGTCCCTCTGTACCATCTCCAACAAAGACGACCAACATACCCACCTCCATCCTTCTAAACCAGCAGGGGTTTTTTCTTCTTTTTTCTTCTTTTCTCTTTCTTTTTTCTTCTTGATGAAGGCCCCATTTATAAAGGCTTCAGTACCATTTTCCCAGGATCTTTCCGCTATAATTGAACAACTGTCTGGTCAAAATAAATGTCTCATTCCTGCATAGAGCCCTGAGATACCGTTTGATCATGCAGTTCTGCCCTCTGCCGGGATTCTTTTAGAAAATGGAGCCATGCCCTGAGTTATCTGCCAAGGAGGAGATGAACTCCCTTGTTGGTCAATGTAGCCACAAGATTATATACCCCATTGATGGCAATATGGTGCTTAAAAGAGTCTGTTCCGGCAGTATTGTCTGAATCATCCATGCAAAAGGGGCCGATACCAAGGATTCCCTGAGAGCCCAAAAGCAGCATAACGGAAAGCGCCCCTACTGCCAGCAACCGATGCATAGGTGGTATCCTGCCAAGGCCAAAACGCCCATCCACCTGCGTAAGTTTGTCAACAACTAAAAGCCCAAGGAAAAAAAGGGCAAAAAGGAGAAGAGATAACAAGAGATATGGCAGGAAGGGAAGGCCAGAATACGCATTGGATAGCATGACCCCTGGATCATGCCAAAGATGTTGAAATACGGAAGGATTCAGCCTGGAATGAAATTTTTCATAGAAATCTATCTCCATTACCCCGAGAAAATTTATCAGCCCCCCCCAGATGGCAAGCCACGCCAACACAAAGTAGCGCCTTCCCAACCCCCATGGCATGAGAATGGCAGCCACTACAGGAAAAAGGAGTAGACTGGCTACGACTGCATCATATCTGATGCCGGTTAGAAAGGCATTGACTATCTCTCCATCCGGGATCACTGAAGCCAGGTGCCAATGTTTCAAGAGAAACAGTGTCCTGAGAATGGAGAAATCCAGGAGCAGCAGAACCATAGCTCCAAAAACGAAGAGAATATCTCCAAAAATCGGTCTGATAATGAAATTCATGAGTTCATTTCCCTTTTCAACAAAGCTGATCCCCTCTTAAAGGATCTAAACTACTGCGGATTACTGGGCCTGTAGCCGCAATTTCCGCCTCTCAACCGCCTCTTCATACCGTCTCTTTTCATCTGGAGATTCAGGTATCACAGGAGGGATAGGCACGGGTCTTCCATCTTCTCCCAGGGCGACAAAGGTCAGATATGCAGATGCCGTATGACGGCGGGTGCCACTGATAAGGTGTTCAGCCTCCACCCGGACACCTATCTCCATAGAGGTCCGGCCAGCATAGTTTATGGCAGCCTTTACAATGAGCAACTCCCCCACATAAACCGGATATAAAAACTTGAAGCTGTCCACAGCCAGTGTAACACAGTTTTTTCTTGAGTGCCTAACTGCTACAACAAAAGCTGCATTATCAACTATCTTCATAATAGTGCCACCGTGAACATTGCCTGCTGGATTCGCATCTTCTGGCAACATTACCTGGGCAAGCTCCAAACGGGTTTCTGACGGGCATCTACCCTGGTCTACCTCTTTCACAAGCAACTCCTCCTGCATTCTTCTCTTATCCACATACAGTCTCGAACACTCTATCCTGTTGCCAAATGGGATCCACCAATTATCAACAGAGAAAACTGCAGCATGAGGCTATGATCCTGTAAGAAATTCTTGAGGAACGCCTGTCCGATGCCCTTTGAGGGCACGCATGGCAGCCTGAATATATGCAGAAAGCTCCATGGAGATATTTTTTGATGCTGTTTCATCATCCAGTTCCTGAAATCCCGGCACAGGAAGAAGTTTATATCTCCCGAACTCTGAAGGTTGATCTGGTACCCTGACCAGTATCCGATCTCCCTGAACGATGGCCACTGTATTGTTGTTACCCGATGGCTTTATCACTGCAAATCCCTTGTCATCACTATTTAATGCAAAGAGATCCCTGCCCCAACACTGATGCACATATTGATCTCCAAGGAGCCCCATCACGGTTGGAACAACATCTACCTGACTTCCTACAGTCAAACGCACCGGACCAAAGCTTTCCCTGATTCCAGGCCCTATGATCAACAAGGGGATATGGAACCGTAACAGATCAATGGAAGAAACCTGCTCAGACAGACTGAAACCGTGATCTCCAAGTATCACAAAAAGCGTTTTGGAAAAGCAGGGATCTTTTTCTATCTCATCAAAAAACCTGCCAAGAGCCCAGTCAGAATACTTCATTGCCGTGAGATGTTCATTCAAACCTCCAAAACCTGTAACTGGTGAAACCGGGAGCCTTTCAGGCAGAGGATAGGGTGTATGATTGGACAGTGTCTGAAGCACCGCAAAGAATGGCTGATGCCTGCCACACAGGGTTTTCAGCTCCTTGACAGATCGCTGAAACATATCCTCATCCGAAACACCCCATGTGGGATCCTCTACTTTCGGATTTTTGAAATCATATCGACCTATGAAGTTTGTCATCCCTTGATGCTTGAAAAAGCCCTCCTGGTTATCCCAGGAAAAATCTCCATTATAGAGATAGATATCATTATAGCCCCTGGCCTTGAGAAGAACTG
>JALSKY010000082.1 GCA_026988585.1 Deltaproteobacteria bacterium | reverse complement strand
GAATTCACGGATGGCGGCCAGCCCAATGCCCATACCAAGACCCAAAACCATACCTATAAGCATGATAGCTAACCTGTTGGGTTTATAGGGCGTTTCAGGAAGAAAGGCGGGTTCTACCACCTGGAAGGTCTCACCAAGCTTATTCTCCTCCATGCTCTCCGATACAGCAGCAGCAAGGAGTTTCTGCTGCAACTGGCTGTAATGGAGCTTGGCATTAGTGAGATCCTCGTTCATCTCGTTATAGTTTTTTGCTACATCCGGCATTGCCTGAAGCTTGGCATATATCTCCTTGATCTGATCATTGACCCTCTTTTTCTCCCGTTTCAGGGATTCAATGGAGACGGCTATCCTGTCCAGATCACCCTTGAGGGATATATATGCAGGATTGGTGGGCTGGGCCTGAACTGCATCAGCCTTGGGCGCAGTTTCAGCCTTTGCCAGCTGGACCTTCAGGTCCCTTATCTCCCGCTTGAGGGCCTTCACTCCAGGATGGGCATCGGAATACCTGGATTTCATATCAGAGAGTTTCAGTTCCAGTCCTTTTATCCTGGCCTGAATCTCCTGCCTGCTTTCACCACCCTCTGCCTGTTTTTCCAGCAGGGCGATCTCACGATTCTTTGCCAGCACCTTGGGATGGGTAGGCGAATACTTTGCCAGCAGCTCTGCCCTCTCCAGCTTGGCCTGCTGCAATCTCTCAGAGGGACTCATGACCCTGCTGGAGGACCCTGAATATGGATCCAGCCCTGCCAGCTGTGCACGCATAGAGGCCCGCTGCTCCTCAAGGGTACGCAACTGCATGTTTATATTGGTAATGTCCGAATTGAGCTTCTGCAGTTTCTGCATGTTGAGATTGGTGAACTCAGGCAGCTCTTCGAGATGCTGTTTCCTGAACTCTGCCATTTTGGATTCCAGATCAGAGATCTTTTTCTTCACCCTTTGAATCTGTTCTTCCAGGAACTGCTTGGTGCCCTTGGCATATTTCTCCCTGGATTCCAGGTTCATCTCCATGTAATAGGATGCCAGTTCATTGGTTACCAACTGGGCCTTTTTGGGATCCTCGTCCTCGTATGAGACCGTAAAGGCAATGGTCATCCTGGATGCCCTGCCCTTTCCAGGATCATTTACCTCCACACTTATGGGCTCGATGGTGATACGGCCCCTGACCTTGTCCACCAGATCCTCAGTGGTCCAGTGCTCCCTCTTGTCCGGAAAAAGATCATATTTTTCCACTAACCCGAGAATCTTCGACCTGGAAGTCACCTGCTGGGTGATGGTCTGTATCCGCTGTTCTGCATAATCATTCACAGTGGACTGCACAAGATTCTGCGGTATCTGCTGACTCTTGATCAGAATGGTAGCGGTAGATTTATAGATATCTGGCAACATCATGCAGATTATGGCTGCAATCAATATAGATGTAACAAACGGAATGAGTATCGACCATTTCCGTCTTTTGACCACTTCAAGAATCTTGGTCAGATCCTGCTGTTGACCCTGCTCCATTGACATAAAGCCCTCCGTTCAATCCATTGCTTGGTTACATATTCTTTACTGCCCGATCAGGACAGTGCACCTGTTCTTCATAGCTATCATTCCATTCATCAAAAGGATGGATCCCGAACCGATCCTGCAACAGCAGTCCCCTTTGAATTGAAGAGAACTCTCCGAGGACCATTTACCCATACAGCGGTTTTACCAACAGATCGCCATGCCCCTCACCTCAGTGATTTGATAGAAATCTCGGCTCGCTCCAGGAGAGAGAGATCCAGCCGCTGAAACGATCTACATCATTGGATCGATCATAATCGGTCTCTTCATAGGTACAGCCAACACCCAGCCTGAGATTCTGGCCGATCCTCCAGCTAATGGAGGGAGTGACCCGATAATAATCCGAATCTGAACCCATCTTTGCATCATATTTGTTCCGATCAAAGCCAAATCCCAACTTGGCATCTATGAGTTCAGTAATACGGTAAACCAGACTGCCTTTTACATAGTTTCGCTCCACACTGCGGACATCAACGGTGTTGTACTGGGTTCGTCCTATGCTGACATTGGAAGAGAAACGCTCTGTCCATCTCTTGTCCATCTCTACTGAGAAAATCATGCTGTCTGCAGCTCCAGATTTGATCTCTGCCACATCTTTCAACCGATACAGCCATGGGAAATAAGGGTGTTGTTCCAACACAATCCTGTGTACCAGATATTTGGTCCAGGTGTAACGATAACCTGCAGTGGCCTTGAGATAACTGGTCTCGTCCAACTGATGATGCCAATATAAATAGGCTGACATGTTTTTCAGGGAAGTTTTGTCAAAATTGACAGTATCATATTCAGTCTCATCATAATCCACTGAGATACCCAGCCTATTCAGAGGATCCAGAACATACTCAGGCCCACCTCTTATATTCCAGGATTGGGAATTTGGATAGGGCCCATCCGGATAGTCGGTATAGGAATATCCACCGCCGCCACTCATTATAAAACGCTCACTTATGTAGTAACTTCCTGATAGGCCTCCGGAATATCTGTACCTGGTCCTGCGCAAAGTGACATAACCCGCTTCCTGAAGCTCGGTATCATTTGTCTCGTCCTTCTTGAATGAGGCATTGAGAGTAGTGGAAAACCTTTCTGACCAGTATCTGTCATAGTTCAGAGAACTACCGATATTGACCGTATCATAACGACCGTTTCGGGCATGGATCTGGGCATCTGCATTGACATCCATGTTCAACCGGTCCCTCTCCGTGATACCTTTAACAGTGATTCTCGGGATGATTGAGGTTATAAACTCCTCATATTCAACTACCCGCGAATAGAGAAGATTGTTGGTGTACTTCTCCTGTGCCCGCACCCCTGGAGTCACAGACCAGTCCCATGACAGGGCTGTACCTGGAGCGAAAAGGAAAAGAGAGGTCAGACCTATAACCAAAAAGGCGATTTTATGGGACCAGGACCACATCTCCCCTCTCTAACAGGATATTCTGATCGAGATTTTTGCCACCCTTCACCTGACCATAATCAAAAGGTATGCGTATAGATTTGCCGTTTCTGTAACGCACTATGGATATATTGTCCTCATCGGCAAAAGTGGACAGCCCGCCAGCCAGGGCCAGGGCCTGAAGCACCGTCAAAGGTTTGGAGACATTGAATATCCCAGGGTTTCCCACCTTGCCTATTACAAAATACTGGAGGCTGCCCAGCTTTGATACTATGACCGTTGCGCTGGCTTCAGGAATATAGGCATGAATCTTCTTCTCCACCAGTTCCTTGACCTGAGAGGTGCTCTTTCCTGCTACCTCTATATCCCCT
>JALSKY010000081.1 GCA_026988585.1 Deltaproteobacteria bacterium | reverse complement strand
TGAAGGGGCCAAATGCAAGATCCTCCCGAATTGTATTGCAGAATAGTTGTTGGTCAGGGTCCTGAAAAACCAGGCCCCGGTCATGCCACTCCCTGCAGAGATGCAGCATAGTGCCAGTTGAGGGGTTGATGGCACCAGCCAGCATCCGAAGAAGTGTGGATTTCCCGGCACCATTAGGACCTGCCAGGCCTATCTTTGCACCGGACGTAATCTCGAGATCTATCCCATCTATGGCCAGATGCCCGGACGGATAGCGATATGTTACCTCTTTCAGACGGAAGACAGTTGTCATTGCCATATAAGTTGGTCCATAAAATAGATCAGCATGGCTGCCCCAACCATCAAACCGCCCTTCAGCCAGTCTGTGGCTACAGCATGGGGAAGTTGAGCGTGAAGAAACCTGCCATGGTAACCCCTTAATAACATTGCCTCCTGAATGGATTGAGTCCTTTCATAACTCCTGATAAATAGCATGGCCATGAGATTGGCCATTGCACTCAAAGATCTTTTTGTACATGACGGATAAAATCCGCGGGTCTTCAAGGCAAGCCCCATCTGGGATGCCTCTGTGGCAATGACATTCATATATCTCATGGCAAGATTTACTATACCAATAGCCTTTTCTGGTATCCCAAGCCCTTTCAAGGCTGATGAGAGATGGGCCAACGGGGATGAGAAGAGCATGGGTTCCATCAGCAGGACAACTGACCATGCCTTGAGAGTGATGGTGATGGCCTGGACAAACCCCCTTAAATTGAATGTAAGTAGTGAAAATCCATGGATTTTAAAGATGGTGTCTCCTGTTTCTGCTGATGTGGTAAAGGGCAAGATTATAATTAGAACAGAGAGAAAAATGGAGACCTGTGCCACTCTACGTACATTTTTTTTCATCTCTGATCCGGAAATGACAGCAAGCAGAAGACTGAAGCATAACGCCAGGAAGGCGGCTGCAAGCGACTGAAGAAAGGCAGCAGTAAACATATACAGAGTAGTAGCTGCTATCTTGATCCGAGGTTCCCAGTTGCAGAAAAAGGGGCTGGAGAACTGCGGCTGGGAACTCAGAGGAATTTGCTGAGGAATCTGGATATCACCCTGGCCAATGGCATGATCGGATTTACTCCTGCCTGCAATTCCAGCAATCCGGAACAGAATGTACAACAGGAGTGCAATAACTGCAAAAAAAGGCAGCAATGTCCAGGTTGGCAACAGAATTATGTTCATGTTGAAGCAGTCACAACCATAAAAGTTTTCATGTCAGGCCATCTTATTAGCTGCAGAGCATTTTTTTACTGTCAACTCTTGTTGTCATCTGGGGTTAGATTTGAGGTCCATAGCAGTTCAGGTTTGACCTTGACAATGAAGCCTGCCATAAACCCTGTGATAATGGCCTCTATAACCATAACAGGGATTTGAGCTGTAACTGCAAGCACTGCCACCTCACGAAACTGTTCTCCGGTAATCCAGAGGAAAAGTGCCAGAAACAGAGAAGCAAGCAGTACCGAAACTGCACCACCAACCGCTCCGGCAGGAACCGCCACTTTCTTGCCGAACCGTTTCAGGATACCATGAAATAACCAGGCAGCAATAAGTGCCGGGATTCCCATCATTATGGTGTTTGCCCCGATGGCTGTGACGCCTCCAAACTGAAACAGCATGGCTTGAAGGGCGACAGCTATGGCCAGGGCTGCATACGCACCTCTTCCAAGCAAGATCCCTGCGAGCCCTGTCAGCAGCAAGTGAACACTGGAAGGGCCAACAGGAATATGTATGAGTGATCCAACAAAGAGGGCCGCAGTCATAAGGGCAGTCTTGGAGAGGTCCTGATTGCGAATTCCCTTGAGGCTCCAGAGAAATATGCCGGAACTTACTGCAAGGCTGGATAGAGAAACGGTGGAGTTGAGTATTCCATCAGATATGTGCATAAGTCAGTCCCATCTGCATCTGCTACGGTTGAAAAAGCTCATTGCCCAATCATCTGTCATTGGTTGAAGAAATTTCTCTTTTTCAGAAACGAAATACCTGTATAGATAATTGCAATGACTCCAATCCCTGCCAGGATATCTCTGATAGAAAATCCAGTTACGTGATGGTGAAGGACAGGTTTTTGGGAGACGGATTGGTTATGGTTTTGGGGCTCGGAACTTTTGTGAGTTGCGCCTTCTATATTGCTGGATGTAGATAGTTCCCGGTTTATCTCTTTGTCATCGGATTTTGGGTTATCAGGCTGAACAGCCAGTTTTGCAGTAGCCATATGGCCAAGAGAGGCCTTGAGCTCCACAAGTAGTGTACCGCTCCAGCCTTCAGGAAGGGGCAGGAGAGCTACCCCCTCTTTGTCTGTTGTCCCGGTGACCAACACCTTGCCAGTACGGTCATCCTTTACTATCACCTTGCAGTTCATGGCAGGGGCTCCGCTGGCAAAATACCCCTCTACCTGAAGATTTCCATCCTCAGTTATGAGAAACAGGTTGAGCTTATGGGCCTCTGCTGTTTGAGTCATTATGAGTATGATGATAGCAATGGCGTAAAGAGTGATCAACTGGATCCGTCTCATGGGATTACAGCTCCTCTTTTGTTTGATTCAGTAAGGCCGAGCTGTTACTTCATATCTGTACAGTTCACCCAATAAACAGCGCCAAGTTCCACATCCTTATCTTTGCCATCCTTCTTGATCTTATAGTCTGCATCGATCAGGGCAGCAAAACCCCACCAGCCTGCCCTTGGCATGGAATAGTGGAAAATACCATTTTCATCAGCCTTTATAATTTGTGTAATGAAAGGGGCATCAGGAGGAGTCACTGATGGCTTGCCATTTTTGATGGGATTGAGATACTCTACCTCTATCTCAGCGAAGGGTACAGGTTTTCCCTGTTTCAGCACCTGTCCTGTAAAGCAGTTTCCGGTCCAGAGACCGTATGGTCTGCTCAACGGAACAATCTCTACCTCAGCGCCCACAGGCTTGTCCCAACCATTCTCCATACCAAAGGCATTTACACATACCTTTGTGAGATGGATAATAAACTTGTCTTCAGCAGGTTCCCAGTAAGGTTGGGGCCTTACAAGGAAAACGTGATCGCCTGGCCTCTTGATCTCGTAGGCTGCACTCCAGTACCTGAGGCCAGAAGCGGTCCTGTGCTCCTTCAACAGGTTGGATATATCAGCTTTTTCTCTGCCTCTGACAGTGACGAAGAGTTCCGGCCTGGCCATGTCCATCATCACCCCTTCCATTGGGTGGAGGAACTTGATGTCAAGTTGGACAGATTTCTGCTTGTCGTTGTTGTCGATTATCGGATCTGAAGGGATGATCATACCGAAATGGGCAAGTGCAGGAGAAACGGAGATAAAA
>JALSKY010000080.1 GCA_026988585.1 Deltaproteobacteria bacterium | reverse complement strand
ATAGGCCTGCATCAGCCGGGCCTGACCAATGGCAGCCATGGCCTGCTTTTCCGGGATGGTTTTCGGGCGGATTCTTCCCTGGAGCCGTGCGATGCCTGCTGCCACTGCACCTGATGAGACCAGAGTAACCTGCTTGCCCATATTCTGCAGGGCTGCTATCTGGTTAGTGATCTGGTGGATCATGCCGGTATCCAGGCCCTTCTCATTGGTGAGCACTGCACTGCCCACCTTTATAACTATACGCTTGGCCTGTTGATACCACTTTTTGATATTGCTGTCGTGCTCTATGGCTTTTTCCATGTCAGAATATCAGGGAGAAAGCAGTCAGTTTTCACCCTTGCTCTGCTGCTGATTCAGTGAAAGGGCACCCTCTGCCCCATCCGGCTCCATATCTGTTTCCAAGGCCTGCTGTTTCTGCAACTCTGAATATAACCTTTCTAAGAGCTGATGAACACCCTTTCCCGTGTATGCAGATATGGGTATTGTCTCCCTGCCCATTTCTGAAACCATTTTCTGAAGTTTCTGGATATCTTCCCGGGACATTACATCAATCTTGTTTATAGCAACAATAGCTGGCTTTTCCAGGAGTTTCGCATGGTTGTAGATAGCCAGCTCCCTTTGGAGAGATGAGAGATTTTCCACTGCCTGTTCAGGCCCGACTGATCCATCTATGAGAAAGAGCAGCACTTTGGTGCGCTCGATATGCTTCAGGAAATCTATCCCCATGCCTACTCCCTTGTGAGCGCCTTCTATGAGTCCCGGAATGTCTGCCACCACAAAGGTCCGCTCGTCGCCCAGGTCAACTACCCCAAGATTAGGAGTCAGGGTGGTGAAGGGGTAATCGGCTATCTTGGGACGTGCAGCGGAGATCCGTGAGAGCAGGGTGGACTTGCCTGCATTGGGCATCCCTACAAGGCCGATATCCGCCAGGACCTTGAGTTCCAGCAACAGCTCCCGCTCCTGGCCCGGTTGCCCGGCTGTTGCATGGCGCGGTGCCTGGTTGGTGGATGTGGCAAAGCGGGCATTGCCCTTTCCGCCTCTGCCGCCCTTTGCTGCCACCCACTCCTGGCCTGGTTCAGTGAGATCGGCCAGGATCATGCCAGATTCTGCCTCCCGGACTATTGTTCCCTGGGGCACCCTGATTACGATATCCTTGCCGCTCCTGCCATGCCGGTTCTTGCCCTGGCCAGCCTTGCCGTTTTCGGCATGGAATTTCTTCCTGTGCCTGAATTCATAGAGGGTGTTCAGGCCGGTATCAACGCGCATGATCACGTCTCCGCCCCTTCCGCCGTCTCCGCCATCAGGGCCTCCCTTGGGGACATATTTCTCCCTGCGGAAACTGATAATGCCGTTTCCGCCATCTCCAGCCTTTACAAGGATTTTTATCTCATCTACAAAGTTCATTTTCTATTGCTGTTTTCTCAAAAAAAAACCCACATCGGCCTAATGGCCAGGATGTGGGCAAATAATCCTGTGGATAGGGGAAAGTTGATTAAATTCAGAAAATATGCCTGTCAGGCAGCAGGATATACGCTGACCAGCTTCCTGTTGTTCCTCTTTTCAAACTTTACGATACCGTCTGCCAGGGCAAACAGGGTGTAATCCTTGCCAAGACCAACATTTTTACCTGGATGAAACTTGGTGCCAAGCTGTCTTACCAGGATGTTCCCTGCCTTTACGAACTGGCCGCCAAAACGCTTTACCCCACGCCTCTGGCCAATGCTGTCTCTGCCGTTCTTGGAGCTTCCGCCCGCCTTTTTATGTGCCATGAGTTACCTCCTGAATCAGCTGGATAAAGGGTTAAGCCCTTACTTCCTGGATCTCAAGGGTGGTATAGTGCTGTCTGTGACCGCGCTTTACCTTGTAGCCCTTGCGCCTCTTTTTCTTGAAGACGATGACCTTTTTGGCCTTTCCATGCTCTACAACCTTGGCCTTTACGGTTGCACCCTGGATAAGAGGTGTCCCCACCGTTACATCATCGTTGGATACCAGCATGAGCACTTCCTGGATATCTATCTCCTGGCCTGGCTCTGCATCTATCTTTTCCACCCTGAGGACGTCCCCCTGGGCAACCTTGTATTGTTTACCGCCTGTCTTTATCACAGCGTACATCTTATCATCCTCCAAAAGTAATCGAAGCGGAGAACGACTTTACCATGAAACTCAATAGAGTCAAGAAAAGAAACCAGCCATTTTTCAAAAAATGGCGGAAATCCCCTGGCAAGAAACCGGAATGCAGGATAGCCTTGTGATATCATGAACAACCTGAAGAGCAAAATAGGGATAATCTCTGATACCCATGGTGTCTTGCCTGATGGATGCGCTGAAATCTTTCAGGGGTGCCAGGCCATTCTCCATGCAGGAGATATCGGGGAGATAGGCATCCTGGATCAGCTTGGAGCCATTGCTCCTGTTACTGCAGTACGAGGTAACATGGATTTTGGCAGGGCATTCCAGCATCTGTCCAGGCGGGAGATGGTTCAGGTTGGCGGAGTATCCTTCTACCTCATCCATGAGCCGTTTCTCCTGGATATCGATCCTGGGCAAGCAGGTGTGGATTGCGTGGTATTCGGTCATACCCACATGCCTACAGCAGAAAAGAGGGACGATCTATGGTTCATCAATCCTGGGAGCGCCTCGAGGCCCAAGCAGGGCATGGCCCCCACTGTGGACAGATATGGATGGCAGATTGAATATCATGCCAGAGATCATCTCCTTGTGACAGGTGGGTACTGAAACCATGAAACAACGTGCTGGGGTGTCGCCTGTGATGCAGTTGCCGCTATGTCCGTGCCTGTTTATTCCGGGCTGAACAGGGTCCAGATGCCAATGATGATGAAACCTATGCCTGCAACTGTCTTCAACACCCTGGGGCTTATAGCCTGCCCAACAAGTCCGCCAGCCAGGACCGCTACTGCCGAAGATGCTATCAACGCCAGGGATGCTGCTGTAAAGACCCAGAGCTTGCTCTCCTGATTTTTTGCAGAAAACAGCATGGTGGCAAGCTGTGTCTTGTCTCCAAGTTCTGCCAGAAATACAGCAATAAATATTGAGAAGAAGGCTGCAAGTTTCATTCAGGTTTTTTCTCCCCTGGAGGATTAGGTCACCCAATATCTATGTTTGTATGTTTATGGTCCATGAGTTCTCGGATTGTTAGGTTTGCAGATTTGCTGAAGGTATGAGGCTGAAGGCATACAGAGATACTTTGAGGGTGCACTCTATGCCCGGCCATCAAAATGCCCCGGTAATCCTGTGATGAATGATCTCTGCAATGTTGCGGCTCGCTTTCTGAAGTGCAGCCTCCTTCAATCCTTCTGTACGCATCAGGGTGTTGTCCACATAGAAGGCCTCCTGACGCCGTATGTCTGCTGTCTTCCAGATTATTTGTCCGGTTTTCGCATCCTTCAGGACTGCAGAGATGCTGGCTGTAACCCGGCGCTCTACGGCCCTGTCATGCCTGGTATAGGAGAGGCCAGAGGTGTAAACGCTCTCTATCCTGCCTGTAAGGATAACATCTGCCTCCTCTTTCGGGGCCAGGGTGAGCCTGGAGTCCCTTAAAAACTCCTTGCGCAGGTCTTCTGTGATCCAGGGTGCAAATTTCAGCTCGATGCTCCGGTTTTCAAAGGGCTGGATATATATGGTCCTGACCCAGGACGGGAGCTGTGCCGAGGAGTCCTGGCGGTGGTAGCCACAACCGGAGAAGAGGAGGATGATGCCCATGAGCATCCACAAGGAGATGGCCGTATATGTCCTGGTTAAGATGGCTTTTCTCATGAATTGCTCCCCTGTTCTGCCTCCTCTGTCTCTGGTTCCTGCATCTTCTGTTACCATGGCGGGTAGTATCTTTGTTTCCGCCTTGTTCTATCCGGCCACGATGTTGAGCAGCCTGTTCCTTACATAGATTATTTTTCTTATCTCTTTGCCCTCAGTATATCGTTTGACGTTGGGCTCGGAAAGACCGATCTCCTCCACCTGTTCCTGTGAAACATCTGTCGGGACCTCTATCTTGCTGCGCACCTTGCCGTTTACCTGGACAACTATGGTTACCGTGTCTGCCTTTACCGCCTCCGGGTCTGCCTCAGGCCACCTTTCCTGCTGTATGGGGGTCTCATGTCCCAGCATCTGCCAGAGTTCTGCGGTGATATGGGGTGTCATGGGTGAGAGGAGCAGAAGTATGGTCTCAATACACTCCCTGACCACTGGTGCCATATCCGGCTCTATCTCTTCCCCGTCGCCAATGAGTGAGCTGAGTTCATTCACCAGCTCCATTATGGCGCTGATGGCAGTATTGAAATGGAACCTCTTCTCCATATCGTGGCTTACCCTGGTGATGGCCTGATGGGTCTTCTGCCTGAGCCTCTTTGCCTTGGAAGAGGATGCAGCCCTTTTCACTCTTTCTGGATCGGTGGGGATATCCTTGAGCTGATGGAGATGGCCGGTGATGAGTCTCCATAGCCGGTTAAGAAAACGGTGCGCCCCCTCTATGCCGCTGTCGCTCCACTCCAGATCCCTCTCAGGCGGTGCAGCAAAGAGGATGAAGAGCCTTACTGTATCTGCGCCGTATCTCCTGATCATGGCATCAGGGTCCACCACATTCCCCTTGGACTTGGACATTTTGGCACCGTCCATCAGGACCATCCCCTGGGTCAGGAGGTTCTCAAAGGGCTCATCCTTTGAAAGATAGCCGATGTCCCTGAGCACCCTGGTAAAAAAACGGGAGTAGAGCAGGTGGAGAATGGCGTGTTCTATCCCGCCGATATACTGATCCACCGGCAGCCACCGGTCCACCCGTTCCGGATCGAGGGGTTTATCCTTCAGGTCCGGACATATATATCTGGCGAAGTACCAGGATGACTCCACAAAGGTGTCCATGGTGTCTGTTTCGCGCCGGGCAGGTTTGCCGCACTTGGGACAGGTGGTGGAGTAGAACTCCTCCATGTGATGCAGAGGCGATCTGCCGTTTTCATCCAGTTCAGCATCCAGGGGCAGTTTTACAGGGAGATTTGCCAGCCGCTCCGGTACCCAGCCGCAACTGTCACAGTGAATCATGGGAATAGGGGTACCCCAGTACCGTTGTCGGGAGATTCCCCAATCCCTAAGACGATAGGTGACCTTGGCCCTGCCCTTGCCCTCCTTTTCTATGAACTCCACTATGGCCCTTTTCGCCTCCTGGCTATCCATATTATCAAATCCGTTGGAGTTTATAAGGATTCCAGGCCCTTCCCAGGCAGCTTCGAGGTCTTCCATGTCAAGCTCTGTCTCCCTGGGTTTGATGACTGGCCGGATGGGCAGGCCATACCGCTTTGCAAACTCAAAGTCTCGCTGGTCATGTGCAGGCACGGCCATTACAGCGCCTGTGCCATATTCCATCAGAACAAAATTGGCGAGATATATCGGGATCTCCTGGCCGGTTACCGGATGGAGAGCATAACTGCCGGTGAAGACACCCTCTTTTTCGGTCTCTCCATATCTCTTGGCAGCCTTCTCCTTTTTGAATCTCTCAATGAATTCCAGTGCCCTTTTCCGGTTTTCCTCTCCTGTGATCAGGGCGTTGGCCATGGGATGCTCCGGGGAGATGCTCATGAATGTAACACCGAACAGGGTGTCCGGCCTGGTGGTAAAGACGGTTATGACCCTTTCGCTATCCTTGACAGGGAAATCTATCTCCGCCCCCTGGCTCTTGCCAATCCAGTTTTTCTGCATGACAAGGACTTTTTCAGGCCATCCTTTCAATTTGTCACAGCCCTGGAGCAGCTCGTCTGCATAGGCAGTGATACGGAAAAACCAACCGTCCAGCTCCCGTTCCTCCACCTCTTTGCCGCATCTCCAGCATCTGCCCTCCTCCACCTGTTCATTGGCAAGGACAGTCTGACAGGATTCACACCAGTTCACCTTGCTCTTCCTGGAATAGACCAGCCCCTTTTCATACATCTCTATGAAAAAACGCTGTTCCCATTGATAATAATCCGGATCGCAAGTGGCAATCTCCCTGTCCCAGTCGTAGGAGAGACCCAGCCTTCGAAGCTGGCGTTTCATGTAGTCGATATTTTCATAGGTCCACTTTGCCGGATGGGTGCCGTGCTTTATAGCGGCATTTTCAGCAGGAAGGCCAAAGGCGTCCCAGCCCATGGGATGGAGTACGTCAAATCCCTTCATGCGCCGGTATCTGGCCATTACATCCCCGATGGAGTAGTTGCGGACATGGCCCATGTGTATTCTGCCTGAAGGGTAGGGGAACATCTCCAGGACGTAGTAGGGGCGTTTGGCCGCTCTGTCATCCAGCCTGAACAGCCCCTTTTCATCCCACTCCTTCTGCTGTCTCTCCTCTATCTCTGAAAAGTCATATTTCATGACCAGATTACTCCTGAAATCTCTGGATTGTTCTCCTGGCAACTTTTTGTTTGTGCCAAGAGATGAGGAATCAATCCCCTGCCTGTTCATTACAATGGTTGCGTAACACCGCATCCAGGATTCCATTGATGAATGCCGGGGATCTTTTGTCTCCAAATCTCTTGGCCAGTTCCACCGCCTCGTTTATGGCAACTCTTGGCGGGATATCATCATCGTAGCAGAGCTCGAAGATACCAAGACGCAGGATGTTCCGGTCCACTCCAGCCATGCGGTGTAGTTTCCACCCCTTGGCGAACCTGGTAATGGCCTGGTCTATATCAGGCAGGATAGAGATGACTCCGGCAACCCGCTTCTCCACAAAGGAACGCAGGTTGTGATCAGGATTGACGACCCCAGGCGTCTCGCCCTGGAAATAGGCATCCACTGCCTTCATTGCCATCTGCTGCATGGACTGGCGATCTTTACTCTCCTGAAGGGCGTTCCAGTCCAGTTGATACAGTATCTGAAGTGCAGTTTCTCTGCCGGCTCTCCTGCCTCCCATACCTTATGCGTCTTCCTGGATCTGTTTCAATAGGTTGGCCATTTCCACAGCGGCCAGTGCAGAGTCCCAACCCTTGTTGCCTGCCTTTGTGCCGGCCCGTTCAATGGCCTGCTCTATGGTCTCGGTTGTGAGCACACCAAAGGCTACAGGACAGTCTGCCTGCATTGCCACCTGGGCTATGCCCTTGGAGGATTCTGCAGCAACATAGTCGAAGTGGGGCGTTGCTCCCCTGATGATGCATCCAAGGCAGATGACACAATCATACCGTTTGGTGGATGCCATCTTCTTGGCAACCAGGGGGATCTCGAAGGCCCCTGGAACCCAGGCTATCTCTATGGCATCCTCGCTGGCTCCATGCCTTACCAGGGCATCTATGGCGCCTCCCAACAGTTTATTGGAGATGAACTCATTAAATCGCGCTACAACTATTCCTACCCTGAGGCCATCGGCCTTAAGATTCCCTTCAAAATTTCTGGGCATATTCTCTCTCCTCTCTTGATCTTAAAGGCTACCATCATACTGACGGCTGAGTCCGGTATCACCAGGCATGATAAAAGAAAGCTGAAACAGAAAGACTAATCCAGATGGAGCAGATGCCCCATCTTTTCAGCCTTGCACTTGAGATATTTGATGTTTTCATCATGGGGCGGAATCTCAATGGGAACCCTCTCAACCACCTCTAAGCCATATCCCTCAAGACCCACTATCTTCTTGGGGTTGTTGGTCATTATCCGCATCTTGCGGACACCGAGATCCCTGAGAATCTGGGCCCCTACACCATAATCCCTGAGATCAGGCTTAAAGCCCAGTTCCACATTGGCCTCTACTGTATCCTTGCCCTGATCCTGCAGCCTGTATGCCTTGAGCTTGTTTATCAGCCCAATACCGCGCCCCTCCTGTCTCATATAGAGCAGTACGCCCCGGCCTTCCCTGGCAATCTGCTGCATTGCCCTCTGGAGCTGGGGGCCGCAATCGCATCTGAGGGAACCGAAGACATCACCGGTTAGACATTCCGAGTGGACCCTTACCAGTATCTCCTCATCTTCCTTTATCTCACTGGGGCCAAGTATCAATGCAAGATGTTCACTGTTGTCCATCAGGGATGTATAGGCTATGAGAGTCCACTCCCCACCAAACCTGGATGGAAGCCTTGTCTCAACCTCACGACGAACCAGGGATTCATTGCGCAGCTGGTATTCGATCAGGTCAGCTATGGTTACTATCTTGAGATCATGTTCCTGGGCAAATATCTCCAGGTCCGGCATCCTGGCCATGGTGCCGTCATCCTTCATGATTTCGCAGATTACTCCGGCAGGTTTCAGACCTGCCAGCCTTGCCAGGTCAACAGACCCCTCGGTCTGGCCTGCCCGTACCAGCACTCCGCCATCCCTGGCCCTCAGGGGAAAGACATGCCCGGGAGTGGCTATGTCGTCAGGGGTGCAGTCATCTCGCATAACAGTCTGTATGGTGGTTGCCCTGTCCTGGGCGGATATGCCGGTGGTGACCCCCCGTTTGGCCTCGATAGAGACGGTAAAGGCTGTACCAAAACGGCTGGTGTTCCTGGTGGCCATCATTGGCAGGTTGAGGCGGTCCACTATATCCCCGGCCAGGGCCAGACAGATGAGTCCTCTGCCATATTTGGCCATGAAATTGATGGCTTCAGGCGTCACCTTCTCTGCAGCCATGCAGAGGTCTCCTTCGTTCTCCCTGTCCTCATCATCCACCAGGATGATCATCTTGCCATCTTTGATATCCTGGATGGCATCTTCTATCTTTGATATCGGCATGGTAGCAACCTTTCTCTTTTTATCACGATTTCCGGCCGGACCGGCATGGCCGGATAGTTATCTTCTTTCGGTAACAAGGCGGAAAACTACAGGAATCCGAATCGGGCCAGAAGACCCTGGTCTATGCCTTGGGAACCTGTGTTGTCATCCTTTTCCTGTCTTCCTGAACCCCTTTGGCTCAGGAGCAATTTTTCAATATACTTCCCTATGATATCCAGCTCAATATTTACCTTATCTCCAGGCTTTCGTAATCCCATGGTAGTGAGGGAAGCCGTATGCGGGATGATGGCCACGGAGAACCTGCCAGGACTGCAGGAATTGACTGTAAGGCTGATGCCGTCTATGGCAATGGAACCCTTTTCAATTATATAGCGGTCCAGTGCAGGATTCAGTGAGAACTCCCAAACTGTGAATTCGCCCATTGGCTGTCTGCTACCAACCGTGGCCACTGTGTCCACATGGCCGGAAACGAGATGGCCTCCGAGACGATCCGATAGCCTCAGGGCACGCTCTAAGTTGACCCTGCTGCCTGGTCTCAGGGTGCCGAGAGTGGTTCTCGACAGGGTCTCCGGAGAGACATCCGCCAGGAATGTATCTGCCCTGAATCCAGTTGCTGTGAGACAGACACCGTTGACAGCAATACTCTCCCCCTCCACAGGATCTTCCAGGGTGAAATCCGGCTGAATGGCAAATCTGAGTCCGTGAGCCGTGGGAGTTGCCTGTTTTATGGTTCCCATACCGAGAACTATCCCTGTGAACATTGAACGCCAATCCCCTTATCTGTTTTTTTTGAATGGATGGTGCCTGATAGATCAACACTCTGTGCCTAATGCCAGAATTTGTCAATATCTGTATAGATTCCTGTTATCATCAGATTGTCCCCGAAATGGCGTATCCGGGTCATGGAGAGTTGCCTGGCATGATCCAGGGTTTCTGCCCCTTCTCCTGCAATGGCCGGCCTGGCCTGGTTGCCGCCTATTACCATAGGTGCCAGGAAGAAAAAGCCCTGATCCACTATCCCTGCATCGTTGAAGGAGCCGTGTACCTCAGCGCCTCCCTCCACCAGGACAGAGTGGATCCCCATTCGGAACAGGGCGTTCATGGCCTGATGGAGATCTACCCGGCCCATAGAATCGGGAGCGGTCTCCACTACCTTTACTCCGGCATCTTCCAGATTTTTTCTCTTGTCAGGATTTACCCCGTGAACAGCAATTACTGCAGTGGGGGAGCTGTCAGAGACCTGGAACACCTTATGGTGCAACCCAAGGCTGAGCCTGCTGTCCAGTATCACCCTCCAGAGCATCTTTTGAAATGGAGGATTTTTCCCCCTGCCCCTGAAGGTGAGGCTGGGATCATCTGCGGCCACTGTGGTTCTGCCAACCAGGATGGCATCACTCATCTCTCTGAGTCGCTGTCCATAGGCACGGGCCTTTTTATTGGTTATCCATTTGGAATGGCCTGCCCTGGTGGCTGTCCTTCCATCCAGGGATGAGGCTGTCTTCTGTCTGATCCAGGGCTGATGCAGCAGTGTTGCCTTGCAGAACGGAGCAAGGAGCAGCTCACACTCCTCCCTCAGGCAGTGAATATCCACCTGGACCCCTTCTGATCTCAGAAAGTCGGCTCCCCCTCCGGAGACCTCAGGATTGGGATCGAGCACGCCGATAACTACCCGCCTGATTCCGGCATCCAGTATGGCACGGGTGCATGGCGGTGTGCGTCCGTAGTGGTTGCAGGGCTCCAGGGTTACAAATAGTTCTGCGCCACTGGCAGCAGGCCCTGCTGAACGGAGGGCGTTGACCTCTGCGTGAGGATGGCCGGCCCTCTGGTGATAACCGATTCCTGTTATTTCATCGTTCTGCACCACCACGCAGCCCACTGCTGGATTTGGAGTGGTATAACCCATTCCCCTGTAGGCGAGCTGGATGGCCTTGCGCATCAATTTCCTGTCTCTGCTGTTGAACTGTGACATATAGTTTCGTTTTTCTCCGAATTTCCGTGCACGATTCGGGGTGCCGGGATTGCTGGTTCACTCAATCCCTGTTTACCCGATTCTGAGAGCGGCGAGATCAGGTATCTCCTTTCGTTCCATAAATTTCTCTATCCCTTGCAGAATTTTTTCTGCACTGTCTGGTTCAACCAGGGTTGCCGTGCCGATCTGGATAGCAGATGCACCGGCCATGAGAAATTCCACTGCATCCTGCCATTTGGTGATTCCTCCAATACCGATGACCGGGATGGTTACAGCGCGGGAGACCTGCCATACCATCCTGAGGGCAACCGGTTTAATGGCCGGCCCGGAAAGTCCGCCAAAGACATTTCCGAGAACAGGCCTGCCTCTCTCTATATCTATTGCCATTCCAAGCAGGGTGTTGATAAGTGATACTGCATGGGCACCGGCATCCTCCACGGCCCTGGCTATTGCGCAAATATCCGTAACATTGGGCGAGAGTTTCACAATGACCGGAAGATTCGTTGATTCTCTAACTGCCATAGTGACTCTGGCTGCTGCCTCCGGAGATGTGCCAAAGGCGACGCCTCCCTCCTTGACGTTGGGGCAGGAGATGTTCACCTCCAATGCAGCTATCCCCTGCTGATGAGAGAGTCTGCTGGCCATCTCTCTGTAGTCGTCTATGGTGTTTCCCAGGATGTTTACAATGGTAAGGCATGAGAGGTTTCTCAGCCAGGGCAGTCTGGTCTCTGTGAATTTTTCAACTCCTACATTTTCAAGGCCGATGGCATTGAGAAGGCCACAGGGGGTTTCAAATACTCTTGGTGGAGGATTGCCAGGCCGAGGCTCAAGGGAGATCCCCTTGACTACTATTGCCCCTATCCGGTTCAGGTCTATCAGGTCAGCCAGCTCGGCACCATATCCGCAGGTGCCTGAGGCCAGCATAACAGGGTTTTTCAGTTTCAGGAATCCCAGGTCAGCAGTAAGGTCAACCATGATCATATCCTCTCCCAGTCAATCTGGTCTGCCTGAAACACCGGCCCCTCCTTGCATACATGGAGGAAATCAGTTCCTTCTCCACCTTTCCGGGACGGCCGTGGTGCCGCAGGTACTGCGCAGCCAAGGCAGAGCCCGCTCCCGCAGGCCATGAATGCCTCAAGGGAGACCTGACAGTTGGCTCCATAGTGGTCACATACTCTCTTGACTGCTTTGAGCATAGGGGTTGGGCCACAGCTCAGAACCTGTATCCGCTGCCGGGAGGCATGGTCAAGCCCTGCAAACATCCGGTCCAGCACCTCTGTAACAAAGCCGTGCAAGCCCAAGCTGCCATCTTCTGTTGCCACCAGGATCTCCATACCGGTCTCCCTGAATTTATCTATCTCCAGGAGCTGGTTCCTGGTGACGGCACCAAGGCAGATTACCCCTTTTCTGCCACTGATCTCCTCAGCAAGGAAGAGCAGAGGGGCAACTCCCAGCCCGCCCCCAACCAGAACCGGTACGGTGTCATCCATTATCCTGAATCCCCGACCGAGAGGCCCCAGGATCTTTATTCTTTCTCCTGCCTTCTTTTTTGCCAGAAGCTTGGTTCCCCGGCCTGTAACCTTGTAGAGAAAATCTACAGTCCCCTTTTCCTTGCTGGTTCTGTGGATGGAGAGGGGCCTTCTCAAAAGGGGATCATAGTTTTCCTCTGCTCCTATCTTTAGCATGGCAAACTGGCCTGGACGTGCATTCTGTGCCATTTCCGGGCCATCTACCCTCATCAGAAACGTGTCCGGCCCTGTCTGGCAGTTTTGGATTATGGTCTGTGTCTGGTCATAGCGTGCTGGCATGTCCGGAATCTGTCCTTCCTGTGGTTTCGTTCCAGTTTTTTTGGGTCTTCTTCTCCTGCAGACGACTGTCAGCTCCCAAGCAGGATGGCAGCGGTGGTAGTGGAGAAGAGAATAATACTTATAGCCGCATTTAGCCTGAAGAAGGCGATATTCATCTTGCTGAGGTCCTGAGGGGTTATAACCCGCCTCTGGAGAATGAGAAGTATGAACGTAACTGCAGTACCAAAGAAATAGATCCATGAAAGTCCGGCGGTGATCCCCGCTGCGACAAATGCAGTAAAGGCTATGAAATGGAATATGGATGAGATCCTGAACGCCTTTTCAACCCCTACAGATGCAGGAATGGAGTGGAGCCCCTCCTTTCTGTCGAACTCAACATCCTGGCAGGCATAGAGGATATCGAAGCCTGCAATCCAGAACATGACGCCTACGCTCAGGAGCAGCGGGGGCAGGGATAGGGAATTTTCAACCGCTATCCAGCCTGCAGTTGGAGTGATCCCTATGCCAAGACCCAAAAACAGATGGCAGAGAGGGGTAAATCTCTTGGTATAGGAGTAGAAAACCAGAATGGCCAGAATGAAGGGCGAAAGTTTCAGGGCCAGGGGAGTCAGGTTCCAGCATGCATAGAAATAGAGTGCAGCAGATGCCAGAACCATGAGCCATGCCTCTGCAGCCTTTAATGTCCCCTTTGCCAGAGGGCGGTCTGCAGTTCTGGGATTTTTGCGATCGAATTTCAGGTCCACTATTCTGTTGACACCCATTGCTACAGTGCGCCCACCCACCATTGCCAGCAGTATGAAGAGGCAGGTCCTGCCGTCCGGGATGCCTCTCTCTGCAAGAAATGCCCCGACATAGGCAAAGGGGAGGGCAAAAATGGTGTGCTCAAACTTTATCATGTCCAGAAAGATCTTGATCTTCTGAAACATGTTCATCTCCTGTTTTTGCTGCTGCGCTCCAGCGCCATCAGCCCTGTTTCTGTCATGCATCCGTTCTTCCTGTATCAGTGATTTTTGGGAAAACCTGGTAAATCCCGCCGTTTCAGCTGGTTAGTGCCATGAGTTACCAGGGAGCCGAAAGCGAGAGATGGTTACTGCAGATGGAAGTCCTATTATTTCACCTTCCGGCATCTGAATCCTGCAGTGAAACTTATCACTGATTCAGGAGGGTTGCATCCTTAAACCCGTTTTTTGTGGAAATCGTAGGGATTCAACAGACAGATCCATGTCTCAGGCCATATTCCTCGCTCCTGCATGGCTGAGACAGAAATACTGCGCTGTCCTATATGCCCAATGATTCAGTCTGATTCAGCGATTCGCAGTATTCTGCGGGCCCGCTCCCTGTCCCTGTTATAGGCAGCCTTTGCAAGTGTTTTCAGGGCGGACTTGATCTGGTCTGGTTCCGGGAAATCGGGCAACTCCGGGATGTTGGCCCGAATCTCATCCAGGCTTGGCAGGGCCATCTTCTTCTCCAGTTCCATCCGTTTGGTAGGGGTTATCTCGGATTCAAGGCTGGCAGATACCCCCATGTCCGTGCGGTCGAGCTCGCTGAGGAATGTAAGGATATCATCCAGGGAATAGTTGGATCTGAACATGTTTATCTCCTCCTGGACCACAGCGAGCTCATCCTCAGTCTCCTCCAGCAGGTCCCTGTATTTCAGATAGTGGCGGTAGAGATCCCGGTATGCATCCAGTAGAAGGTCCGCATATTTCGAGGTGGCAAACCAGCCGGCAGGCCTCCTGTTTTCAAACAGCTCCCTGAGAACTGTTTCATCCATCCCTGCGACCTTCTCCCTGTCAAAAAAAGGAAGCTGATCCTTCCAGCCTACAAGAGAACAGAACTCCTCCGCCAGGTCCTGTTCGCCCAGGAGGATATAGATGCGCAACAGCGGAACTGCCAGGCCATTATAGAGCTCCTTCAACCTGGAGATCAGCTGTTGCAGGTTTGCGCTGTCATCCTCTATTATCTTTCTAATCCCGAAATACCGCTCTGCAATCTCCCTCTTAACCTGATAGGCAAGGGCCTTCCCTATATCCTGTGCCATCTCTGCTCCATCTCCTTTCATGAAATCCTTAGAACACCTGCCCCTGAAACCTCATATCTATATGTTAATCATCCTGGAACAGGATTCAAAACTGTTATGAAATTGTAACTGGGCAGAGGGTTGTTGCAGAAGTGTTAAGGTTGAACCCTGGGATCACTCTGGTATTTTTCACCGGGGAATGATACCGGCGGAGAAAGAAAGAGCAGGATTCATGGAGTGCTTCTCATGGCCAATCCATCTCTCTCTTCTGTCAGAAAGGCGGGTTAGTTCACAAGAAAAATGACACAGTCTCTTTTGTGTCTCTGGAGAATCTTGAATGACTCACAAGAAACAGCAATATATCTTTGAATGGCCTAAAGATTGGCTGAACAGGTTGATGGCCCTGCTTGCAACCGGACTTGGCACCGGGTTCTTGCCCAAGGCCCCGGGTACATTCGGCTCTTTATCAGCCCTGCCTCTCTGCTGGTGGTTGGCAGGCCTTGCTCCTCTGGTGGCAATGCCTGTCTGGATACTGATTGTTGCGATCTCCATAATCTCTGCCCATATCACCCAGAAGAATCTTGGTGCAGATGACCCTTCTTTCATAACCATTGATGAGGTGGCGGGTATGGCAACGGCCTTTATGTTCCATGAATTTACTGCCATATCCGCATGCTTTCTATTTCTGCTTTTCAGGCTGTTTGACATCCTGAAGCCTTTTCCTGTAAAACAGTTGGAGAACAGTTTATCAGGCGGACTTGGGGTGGTCATGGACGATGTTGCTGCTGGTGTTCTGGCCAACCTTGTCTGGACAGGGGTATTATTGATACAGGGCTGGTTCTTATGATCCTGCTTTGTTCAAAGGCGGAGACAGTGAGTCCTTTGCGGTGATTCGCCAATTGATCCCCAAGGAACTGCCAGCCATAAGTTTTTCAGGAGATGCCTTTGAAGGGTGAGATTATTGCCATAGGCGATGAACTGGTTTCAGGCCGGGAACTGAACACAACCAGTTCCTTTGCTGCAGCACGGCTCTTCGATGCAGGACATGAGATCCGATATATGACTGTCATTGGAGATGAGCCATCAGATATAAAGGGGGCGCTTCATCTTGCCCTTCAGCGTTCATCCTATATCATTGTCAGTGGTGGGCTTGGTCCTACCAGTGATGATATCACAAATGAGGCCGTTGCTGCTGCCCTTGGCCTGGAGCTGCAGGAGGACGGCCAGGTAGCTGATACCATTCGCAGGATGGAACATGAGTATAACACCTCTTTTTCCGAGGAGTTCACCCGAAAACTTACAATGCTTCCTGCTGGGGCCATGGTTCTGAATCCTCACGGTACTGCTGCAGGTTATGAATTGGTTCATGATGGGGTACACCTCTTTTTTCTGCCTGGAGTGCCGGAGCAGCTCAGGGAACACCTTGTTGAACGGGTTATCCCAAGACTGAACCAGTTGGATCCTATGCGGAAGAAGATCAGACAGAAGATATTCAAACTTTTCGGCTTGACTGAGACCCAGGTGAACGAGCGCCTGCAGGATCTGCCCGATCTGGACCAGGGTATCCGTCTCGGATATTATCCTGTCTTTCCAGAGGTGCATCTCAGTATCACAGTGAAGGGAGAGGATTCTCCCCACGTGAACCAGGTCTTTGATGCTGCAGTCGATAGGGTTGAGTCTGAATTTCATAATGAGATTATTGCTACAGATAGCGGGTCTCTTGAGGCTACTGTTGGCAATCTCCTGAGGAAACGGGGGGTGATGCTTGCAGTGGCTGAATCCTGTACCGGAGGACTGGTAGGCAAGCGACTTACCGACGTCCCAGGTAGCTCTTCCTGGTTCGAGAGAGGGTTCATAACCTACAGCAACAGTGCGAAGATGGAGCTGCTTGGTGTCAGCATGGATACACTTCAGCAGTATGGAGCAGTAAGCAGTGAGGCTGCAACAGAAATGGTGCAGGGGGCTGCAATGCGATCCAGGGCGCAATCTGCCATTGCCATAACAGGTATTGCCGGTCCTGGAGGAGGTTCTGCCGAGAAGCCGGTTGGAACCGTGTTTATTGCCCTTTTGGTTGGTGATGACCTGATGGTTCACCGTTTTCTTTTTCATGGCTCCAGGGATGAGATAAGGGCCATCACCTCTGAAACCGCCCTGGACTGGCTCAGGAGATATCTTGCATATGGTTCGAAGCTTCCTGGCTATAGACCTGAATCGTGAGACAAAAAATTTTCTTGATCATGCCATGGGCCACTGGCAGCGTCTGCCTTGCAAAATCAGATGGACCAGGGTGGAAAATCTCCATATCACCCTGAAATTTCTGGGGGAGATATCCCAGGATACCATTGAACAGCTTATTCCTGTTCTTTCCTCCAGGCTGTCTGGTCTCTCACCTTTTACCTTGACCCTTTCCGGTGTCGGGGCATTCCCTTCATTGAGAAATGCCAGGATACTCTGGATAGGTTTTCAGGAGTCTAAGCCCCTGCTGAATCTGGTGAAAATAGTTGAGGATCTGTGTGCTGAGCAGGGAATCCCCCGGGAGGCCAGAGGGTTTCATCCCCACATAACAGTGGGCAGGATAAAGGCCGGGAGATCTGTTTACCAGAAGATTCTGCCATTTTTCACCACCCCTGTACCAGCCATATCCATGGGAGTGAGCAAGGTGGTTCTCTACCGTAGTGATCTGTTTGCTACCGGGCCGGTATATTCCCAATTGGCACATTTCCCCCTGGAGGGGAACCTATGATAACCTTCCGCAACCATCATGCTTGACAGGGGTTTTCCCATGGGTTCATATCAAATACTAAGCCTCTGCAAGATAAAAAGGGTTCTGTAGCATCAGAGGATAGGTTGGATCCTTTTAGAAAACCGGCACAGCCTCGAACTGCCATATAGACTGTTCTTGTTGGTACGATATGAGTTTTATGTTTGCCATCTCCTTTATTCTTTTTCTCCTGATTCCAGGACCTTCCCTGGCTGTCCAGGTTCATGGTCCTCCTGAGGGGTATTATGTTCATCAGATAGGGCATCTGCTCTTTATCTCCTCCATTATATTTTTTCTCACCTTTCTGAAACTGGACCCTCCATCTCCAAGGCGCCCCTGGATGTTCCTCAAAATCAGTATGTTTCTCTTTCTTCTATGGAATATAAATGCCCTTATTGCCCATTATTTTTCCAACATGCTTCCAAGAGAAGCCCTGGATACCCCTCTCGATATCTTCTCTCACAGGATATTGCCGCCTATTACCACAGAGAAATATATATATTTTATCACCAGGAATGATCATCTGCTCTGTGTTCCAGCCATGTTCTTTCTCGTTCTGGCACTCAGGGCCTTCAGACAGACCCTGGACAGTGAAGATTCTGCAGAGGACGGTTAGGGGATGGAAGGAATTTCTCTATATCCTGTCTATCTCGTGGATTTTACCGGTGCAATCATCATGGTGGTGTTCTCGGTGATAGCAGTGTATGAGGCGTATCGGCTGCGCAGAGAGAGACCGGACAGCGTACTCTTTTCCTATCTCTTCTGGCTATGTATCGCCTTTGCAGCCTTCTCCATCTCCAGGAGTTTTGGCCATACCTTGAGATTTCTCTTCATCTGGGCTGGTCATCCTGAGGTGTGGCGAGCCATCTCTCCCTTTAGCGGCGGCCTGAACACCCTTACTTTCGCTGTGGCAGCTACTCTGACTTTCTATTATCCCAACGTTACCATGGTCATAGCCAGGATAAGGGCCAAGGCAGAGGATTTAAAAAGGGCCAAGGATCAGCTGGAAAAGGCCCATGATTCCCTTACCCTGCTCAACAGGACCCTGGAACGGCGAGTTGAGGAGAGGAGCCAGGAGCTGCTGGCCTCTGAAAGAAAATTTCGTCGTCTGTTTCAGGGTTCCAGGGATCTCATCTTTTTTTGTGACAGGGAGTTCCAAATTACCGATCTCAATCAATGGGGAGCCAATATTCTGGGATATGAGTCGCCAGAGGATGTAAGGGGTAGGTCTCTTGCAAGTTTTTTCCATGAGGATAAGGAGTGGGATCTCTTTGTGCATCAGCTTACTGTCGATGGCTTTGTCAAGGATTTTGAGACTATGTTTTCAGGCCGCAGAGATGAGCCCATATTCCTTATGATAACTGCCGAAGGATTGCAGGGGCCTCAGGATGGGATAGACGGTTATGCAGGTATAGCCAAGGATATTACATCATACAGGAGGATGACCGAAAACCTGATATATTCGGAGAAGATGGCTGCCATTGGTCAGATGGCTGCAGGTATCGCCCATGAGGTCAACACGCCACTTGGAATCATCCTCGGTTATACCCAGATGCTGAAGGATGATCTCTCCAATGATCAAGAGCGATTTGCCGATCTGGAAACCATTGAGAGACAGACCAAGAACTGCAAGCGGATAGTGCACGATCTCCTGAGTTTTGCCAGATCCTCCTCTGCGCCGGAGAGCGGTCCTGTAGATCTGGCAGCATGTGTGAGACACACCATGTCAGTGATGCAGCACTCCTTTGAGATGGATTCCATCGACATTCATCTTGCCATACAGGAGGATCTGCCGCATGTCCTGGCAGACGGAGACAGGATCAACCAGGTGGTGTTGAATCTCCTGACAAACGCCCATGATGCAATAGGCCAGAAAGGTCTGATTGCTCTCTTTCTCTATTTTGATGAAAAGAGGGAGGCAGTAGTCCTGGAGGTGGGAGATAGCGGTGCCGGTATTCCGCCTGAGATAAGAGATCGGATCTTTGAGCCTTTTTTTACCACAAAGCCCGTGGGTAAGGGGACCGGCCTTGGCCTCAGTGTCTCTTACGGGATAATAAATGAGTATGGAGGTGAAATAGAGGTGCTTTCTCCCCCTCTGGATGAATCTTATGAAAAATATGGCCTGAATACCCTTTTCAGAATATCTTTTTATCAATTTTTGAGATAGGAACTGCAGAAATCTGCTCCGTTCGTCTGGCGTTTTCAGGAGTCAGAGCATATAGAGCGATACCGAAAGAGACTTATGGCCTCCAAGAGGAATGCAAAGATACTGGTTGTAGATGATGAGATGGAGATGTGCCGAATGCTCCAGCGGATGCTGGGACGTGAGGGATATTCTGTCATTGTGGCCAATGACGGTATGGAGGCTATGAAGATGGTCAGGGAGTGGCATCCTGATTGTGTGGTATCCGATGTGAAGATGGTGGGGATGGACGGGATAACCCTGCTCAAGAATATCCTCCAGGATGAACCCGCTCTTTCCGTAATTCTTATCACTGGTTACGGGACAATCGAGATGGCTGTAGAGGCAGTAAAGGCTGGCGCCTATGATTTCATAGAAAAGCCTTTTGACAAGACCAAGATACTCTTTGCAGTGAAGAGGGGGGTGGAGCGGGCAATGCTGCTCAGGGAGAATGTCAGGCTCTCCATGTCAGCAAATGAAGAGGATGACGATTTTGGTATCATTGGTGAGAGCAGTGCCATTGCAAGGGTGAGATCCCTTATTCGCCAGATTGCTGATTGTCGTGAGACTGTTCTTGTCAGGGGAGAAAGCGGTACGGGAAAGGAGCTTGCTGCCCGGGCAATCCATCGGTTGAGCAGCAGGGGAAGGCGTCCTCTTGTAACAGTCAACTGTCCTGCCCTGCCTGAACATATCCTGGAGAGCGAGCTGTTCGGTTATGTCAAGGGTGCCTTCACCGGGGCGGATCAGCAGAGAAAGGGGCTGTTCCTGGATGCGGACCGATCTTCCATCCTTCTGGATGAGATAGGTGATCTGCCTGTAACCATACAGACCAAGCTTCTTCGTGTGCTTCAGGAGAAGGAGATCCGTCCGCTCGGTTCCAACCGTAATATCAAGGTGGATGTGAGGATCATCTCATCTACAAACAGGAATCTGGAAGAGATGATAGCAGAAGGCAGCTTTCGGGAGGATCTGTT